>JBNMNZ010000001.1:0-35610 GCA_051276605.1 Polaribacter sp.
ACGCAACACGAGTTTATACAGAAACTAACAACGCTAATTGGTGCAGATAAAACAGGAGAATTTTACACGAATTGGCGAAATAATTTTGTTACAAAACAAGATGTAGATTCCATTGCGAAATGGGGCTATAATAGCATTCGATTACCAATGCACTACAACTTATTTACCTTACCAATAGAAGAGGAGGCTGTTGAGGGTGTAAACACGTGGTTAAATACCGGTTTTGAAATGGTTGATGAGCTGCTAACTTGGTGTGAATCTAATCAAATTTATTTGATTCTAGATTTACATGCTGCTCCTGGTGGCCAAGGAAAAGATGCAGCGATCTCTGATTATGACGATACAAAACCTTCTTTATGGGAAAGCGAATTTAATAAAAGTAAAACAGTTGCTTTATGGGGGAAACTTGCGGAACGTTACAAAGACAAACAATGGATTGGTGGTTATGATTTGTTAAACGAAGTAAACTGGCCTTTAGGAACAAATGTACTTCGCGATTTGTATGTTAGAATTACCAATGAAATTAGAGCAGTAGATGCTAATCATATTCTTTTTATTGAAGGAAATGGATTTGCGAATGACTTTTCTGGTTTAACGCCACCATGGGATTCGAATATGGTCTACAGTCCTCATAAATATTGGACGTATAACGATACTGCTTCTATGCAATGGGTGTTAGACATAAGAGAACAGCACAATGTGCCGCTTTGGCTTGGAGAGTCTGGTGAGAACTCTAATGCTTGGTTTACAGAGGCTATAAACCTGTTTGAAGATAACAATATTGGCTGGGCTTGGTGGCCCTGGAAGAGAATTGAAACGATTACTTGCCCTTATTCCATTAATTCGAACTCCAATTATGAAGCTATTATAAATTATTGGAAAGGTGAAGGACCTCAACCTTCTGTGGATGAAGCTGTGCAGGGTTTAAGCCAATTAACAACAGATTTATTGTTAGAGAATAACGTGTATTATAAAGATGTTGTAGATGCGGTTTTAAGACAACCTCAAGATGAAACTCATATTCCTTATGCTAAGCATACTTTGCCTGGAGTGGTTTATTTGTCTGATTATGATTTAGGAACTAATGGTATTGCTTATTCTGATGTAGATTATGCAAATTACACCCTGTCTTCAGGGGAAGATTATCAACCATGGAATTCTGGATGGACTTATAGAAATGATGGTGTAGACATTCAAAAAAATACAGATAATGTAAACAGTAATGGATATCAAATAGGGTATACTAAAGATAAAGAATGGTTAAAATATACTGTTGAAGTTACAGAAACAGGTTTCTATAATATTAATTTTAGATATGCGACAACGCAATCTGGAGCAAAAGTAAAACTCTTTGTAAATGATGTTGATATTGTAGGAAATGTAAATTTAGGGAATAGTGGAGGTTGGAGCAATTTTGTAAATCATGATATAGAAAATGCATATTTAGAAGCTGGAAATCAGGTTTTAAAAGTTCAAGTTGATGGAAATTCAGAATTTAATATGAGTAGTATTGAGTTTTTAAAATCAACAGATGCAATTCCGGATTTTGAGGTATTAAGCGCCAGTACGAATGATGATGAAAAGTCAATAAAGATTGTTTTAAATCATCCAATAAACCAAACAGACTTAACAAATAGTTTGTTTGAAATAATGGTAAATAATAATTCTAGAACGATAGAATCAGCAGAAATAGATGCTTCAGCTACTAGGTTGGTAACAATAAAGTTAACAGATTATTTGTTTTATCAAGATGAAATAAAAGTAAGTTATAATGGTACTGTAATTTCATCAATATATAACTCCCTATTAAATACATTTGCTGGTTTAGCAGTGGATAATAATCTAAGAACTAGATTACTGATTCCTGGAAAAATACAAGCAGAAGATTTTACAAATCAAGTAGGTTTACAAACAGAAAACACAACAGATACTGGAGCAGGACAAAATATAGGGTATACAGATGCAGGAGATTATGCAGAGTATTTAATTTATATTTCTGACAGTGGTAATTATAATTTAAATAGTAGAACAGCAGCCCAATCAGATGCAGGAAGAATCGAATTTGAACTCATCAATAATCAAGGAACTCAGAGTATATCAATAATAGATTTGCCAATTACAGGTGGTTGGCAATCATGGCAAACGACGCCTACTCAAACTGTTTTAAGTGCGGGTATTTATACCTTGAAAATGAAGGTATTGAAAGCCGGTTTTAATATGAACTGGTTTGAATTTGAGTTTCTGAGTAGTTTAAATATTGCAAGTTATGAGAGCAATACCATTACAATCTTTCCTAACCCTGTTTTAGAAAAAATTTACATCAAATTAAACAACCAACAAATCATTAAAAATCTTAAAATTATTGATGTGAATGGTCGCGTCGTAAAAAAGATAAAACCAAACGTATTCAGCGGGTTTTATAATTTATCAAATTTAAAACCTGGAATCTACATCTTAATTTTGGAAACAAATGAGGGGCGTTATCAAAAGAAATTAATCAAAAAATAAGGAAAGCATTACTTGAAGAAAATATCGGCATCTCTAAATATCTTATATTTAATTTTAGTGCTTCCTTTTGAGATTTCGAAAGGGAGAAAGAGAAGGTCATATAAAAAAATAAAGAAATATTTTCATTTAAAGTAAATTAAAATTATTCAATTAAATACTTCATATGAAAAACAGATATCACTATTATTTGCTAAGTTTATTTACCATAGTAACTCTTACAATAGCTTGTAAGACTAAAGACAAAAGAGAGGGAATAAAAACAGGGATATCTTCCGTTTGGCAAATAGATTTCTTGGATAATTTCGATACTTTTAATACTGAAAACTGGCAAGATCAGCGTATTTGGGTTAATAATGAAACACATTGTTATGTGCCAGATAATGAATTTGGAACAAGAGAAGTTAGTGATGGTTCCCTGAAGTTAAAAGTTATTAATATTGACAAAAAACTTCCTTGTGATAACTTCGATAAACATGGAAAACAACATCCAGAAACCCAATATGTAGCGGGTAGAGTCGCTTCAAAAAATAAAAAAGAATTTATTAAAGGGAAATGGACCGCAAGATTAAAGTTAGGCAGTAATGGAGAGCCAAGTATGTTTCCTGCTTGGTGGATTCTTGGCGCACAAAACAACGAACCGCCAGTTCAAGAAGCTGATGAAAATATTTGTTGGCCAATAACGGGTTCTGGAGAAATAGATATTTTTGAACACCACGGAGATCAACAAAAAAATCATTTTACAGCAGGTGCTATTAAAAACCTAGGAGAATGTGATAAAGGAGATTGGTGGAGTTTGCGAAAAGGGTTTGATGTTACTTTAAATGAATATCATACCTATTCTGTAGAATGGGAAGCTAGTGATCTTGTTTATAGAGTTGATGATAAAGAAATATATCGAAATATTGGAGAGGGCGATAAATATCCTGAAAAGATGTTCGCTATTCTAAATTTTGCCAAAATTACAGATGCACCAATGAAGGGTGAATGGGTAATGGAAGTGGATTGGGTAAAACATGAGTACAAACAATAATTTTATTTGAATATATGATACTTAAGAATTTTAAAATAATAGGTCTTCTAGTACTAATTCTGTCTTGCTCAGATTCAAAAATTAATAAAGAAACTAAAATTAGTTCTAATTCATCCCAAGAAAATTACAAGAATAAAACACTTCAAGTTTATACAACAGCAAAAGATACAGAACTAAGATTAACAAAAACAACTACACAAAATTTTAAAAAGAAGGTTCAGCCTTTGGAAACTGAAATAGCTGTTTTTGTAAACCCAAAAAAGACTTTTCAAAAGTATCTAGGCATTGGTGGCGCTATTACCGATGCTTCTTCAGAAGTTTTTGCAACGCTAAACGATGTGCAACAAAATAAATTATTACAATCGTTATATGGAAAAGATGGGATTGGTTATAATATTATTAGAACGAGTATTCATAGTAGCGATTTTGGTTTAGGAAGCCATACTTATGTCGAAGAGGGTGATGCTGAGTTAAAAACGTTTTCAATTAAAAAAGATCTAGAAAAAAGAATTCCTTTTATAAAAAGAGCTATCGCTTTAATTAAGGAAGATTTGGTTTTTTATGCAAGTCCTTGGAGTCCGCCAGCTTTTATGAAAAGCAATAAAAACATGTTGTATGGTGGTAAGTTACTTCCAGAGTTTCGTCAATCTTGGGCAGATTATTATGTGAAGTTTATAAAAGCGTATGAAAAAGAAGGAATTCCTGTATGGGGATTAACGATTCAAAACGAACCTATGGCAGTGCAAAGATGGGAATCTTGTATTTATACTGCGAATGAAGAGCGCGATTTTTTAAAAAATTATTTAGGCCCTACACTTAAAAAAGAAGGGTTAGGAGATAAAAAAATTGTTGTTTGGGATCATAATAGAGACTTAATTTCAGAAAGAGCAAATACTATTTTTGAAGATCCAGAAGCCTCAAAATATGCTTGGGGGATTGGCTTTCATTGGTATGAAACCTGGACAGGTGGTTTGCCAAAATATGACAATTTAAAAAATATAAAAGAATCTTTTCCGTCTAAAAACATGTTATTTACAGAAGGTTGTGCAGAAGGGTTTGATGCTGAAAAATTACAGTTTTGGCCCAATGCAGAGCGTTATGGAAATTCTATGATAAATGACTTTAATAGTGGTGTTGTGGGTTGGACAGATTGGAATATTTTATTAGATGAAAGAGGGGGGCCAAATCATGTTCAAAACTTTTGTTTTGCACCAATTCATGCGAATACGAAAACAGGCGAACTTACATTTACACCAACGTATTATTATATTGGCCACTTTTCAAAATTTATAAATCCAGGCGCTTTGCGTGTCAGTACAACAACTAGTAGGTCGGCAATAGAAAGCACCTCTTTTAAAAATAAGGACGGAAAAATTGTCACGGTAGTTATGAATAAAACAGATTATAAAATTGGCTATAAATTGATTGTTGGAAATAGCCAAGCATTTTTAGAAATAGCTCCACGTGCAATGCAATCAATAATTTACTAAATTTGCTTTTTTTAAATTCAAAAGAAAACATGAATAACAAGGTATACACTATTTTTATAAGTTTTATAGTAGCATTAGGCGGATTTCTGTTTGGTTTTGATGCAGGAATTATTTCTGGAGTGATGTCTTTTGCTGGTCCTGAATTTAATTTAAATGAAATACAATCTGGCTGGGTAGTTAGTGCCCCTTCATTTGCAGCGATGTTTGCAATGTTGTTTTCAGGTAGATTAAGTGATCTTATAGGAAGAAAAAAAACGCTGATTTTTGTAGCTTTTTTATATGCTATTTCTGCAGTCTTTTCTGCGATGGCAACTTCTTATGAAATGCTCTATATCGCAAGAATTATTGGAGGTATCGCATTCGGAGCAGCTTTGGTTTTAGCACCGATTTATATTGCAGAAATATCAACAGCAGAAAATAGAGGTAAGTTAGTCTCTCTGCAACAACTAAATATAGTCTTCGGATTTTTTGCTGCATTTTTAAGTAATTATTTTTTCAATATATATAATACCACAGAAAGTACCTTTTTAACAGATGAAAATGTTTGGAGATGGATGTTAGGTGTAGAGTTAATCCCTGCTGTAATCTACTTTGTCTTTTTGTTTTTTGTACCTAAAAGCCCTCGTTGGTTGTATTTAAAAGGACATTTTAAAGAGGCTAAAAAAGTGTTAACCCAAATTCATGGTATTGAACGTGGAGGTATAGAAATTGCCGCTATCGAAAGAAATATACATGCGGATAAAAATAAAGCGCCATTAAAGATTAAAGATTTATTAAAACCATCTTTGCGTTTTATTTTAGTAGTTGGTTTAATCGTTGGTGTTCTGCAGCAAATTACTGGTATAAACGCAGTGTATTTCTATGCAACATCCATATTTAAACAAACAGGTATTGGTACAGACGCTGCTTTTTCATCAGGCGTTTTATTAAGTACAATTTCAGTAATTTTCACTTTTGTTGCGATCTATTTAATTGATAGAATGGGCAGAAGACCTTTGCTTTTAATAGGTACAGCTGGTATTGCCGTTAGTTTATTATTATGCGCTTATGGTTTTAACCAAGCAACATATCAATTGTCAAAAGAAAATATTAATCAATTTGAATTTTCCGATTCCCAAAAATTATTGCCTTTAATAGATACCCTGTATGACAGTGATGTAGCTTTTAAAAACGATGTAAAAGCCGCTTTAGGAAATAAAATATACAGTAAAAATGACGGTGCTATTTTAGAAGCAGCAACAACGATTAATGCGAATTTAATATTAATAGGTATTTTAGGGTTTATTGCATGTTTCGCATTTTCATTAGGTCCTGTAATGTGGGTTTTGCTGTCAGAATTATATCCAATTAAATATAGGGGCTTGGCAATAGGTGTAATTGCTTTTGTAAACTCATTAATTAGTTCTCTAGTGCAATTAGTTTTTCCATGGGAATTATCGAATTTAGGAAATGCATTAAGTTTCTTTTTGTTTGGTGCTGTTGCTTTTATCGGCTTTTTCATCATGTTAAAGATACTACCAGAAACCAAAGGAAAATCTTTAGAGGAATTAGAATTGGAGTTTGTCAAGTAATAATGTCCGATTAAACAAAGGATAATTTCTAAAAGAAATATTTAGAGGAAGTAGATCTTTATTTTATTAAAAATCAATAAAATTAGCTTGTTATCTTTTTGATTAAATACACATTTTTAAGTGTCACTCTTTTTAAATTGTAATTTACAATAAAATCTCTTTTTTTATGTTTTATTGTAAGTGTTAAATCTTTAAGTTTAAAAGTATTTATCCTTATAAAATGAATATATTTGAGAACTTAAAATAATCGAACTTTTAATGAAGTTATTATACTTTAGACTTTGCTTTCTTTTTTTATTCTTTTTTTCATTAAAAAGCAATTCGCAAGAAACACTACCTATATATCAAGATTATCTTTCTGATAACGTATATTTAGTTCATCCTTCAGCCGCAGGTATTGGTAACTCTAGTAAATTAAGATTTACAGCAAGACAACAATGGGCAGGAATACCAAATGCACCTGCTTTACAAACAATGAGTTTTCACACCAAAATGAGCGAAGAGTCTAAGGCTGGTTATGGGTTTGTTTTATTTAATGACAAAAATGGTTTCCATTCTCAAAAAGGAATACAAGGCTCTTATGCATACCATTTGCCAATGAGTAATGGTCGAATATTTAATCAACTTTCTTTTGGATTGGCTTTTACGTTTGTTCAAAATCAATCCGATCAAAGAACTTTTACTGGCGATAGTGCCATTGCAGCTATTGTGGAAAGTACTAGTTATTACAATGCAGATTTTAGTGTTGCTTATCATTTAGGTGGTTTTTCTTCCTATTTTACAGTGAAGAATTTATTGTTAACGGCTAAAAATAATTTTAATGTTCAAGAACCTTTAAATTTAAAAAATTATATTTTTTCTACTGGATATTATTTTGGAGAAGATCTTTTTATTCAATTTGAACCTTCAGTGATGTTACAGTTTCGAGAAGGAACAGGAGAAAGAATTGCTGATTTTAATATTAAAGCTTACAAAAATATTTCAAATTCTCAACTTTGGGCGGCAGTTTCTTATAGAAGAAATTTTGACCAGAACGCTATCGAAAACGCACAATTTATATCTCCAATTATAGGTTTAAATTATGAAAATTTAATGTTTTCTTACACCTATACGAATCAAATGAATGAGACTGTTTTAACAACATCCGGATTTCACCAAGTTTCAGTAGGGATTAATTTATGGACCAGAGAGCCTAGAGCAGCAGCATGCCCTAACATTAATTCATCTTTTGGAGGGTTTTAAAAATCCTTCTCATCAATTTTTATACTTTCATTATTATCAGAAATAAGTATTTCTAACACCTTCTTGTTTTTATTAATGTAAAATTGGTGTGTTCCTTTTTTTCTTTCAATATTTAAAAGTTGATGTTTTTCTAAAATAGCTTTGGTTTGTTTTGCAACGGCTTCACCAGAATCTATAATTTGAATTTTATTGCCTACAATTTCTCTGATCTGAGGTATTAAATAAGGATAGTGTGTACATCCTAAAACCAAACAATCTACTTGCTTCTTTAGCATGGGTGCTATATAAGAAGATAATAGTTTCTTCATTTCTAAAGAATTTATTTTCCCGTTTTCAATCAATTCTACTAAACCTTTACCAATCGTTTCTGTGGTTGTTATTTCTTTAGCAAGAGTACTTGCTGTTTTTTCAAATAATTCGCTGTTTAGGGTTCCTTTAGTGGCTAATATGCCAATATTATTTGTTTTAGTATTCAGAGCTGCTGGTTTTATAGCGGGCTCAATTCCTATAAAAGGAATCGCATACTTTTCTCTTAATATTTTTATGGCATTTGTGGTAGCAGTATTACAGGCTACTATAATCAATTTACAGTTTTGTTGCAGCAAGAACTCTGAGTTCTTTATGGATAAATCAATAATTTGTTGTTCGCTCTTTTCTCCATAGGGAGCATTCTTACTATCAGAAAGATAAATTGTATTTTCATGAGGCAAGAGTGCCTTAATCTCTTTCCAAATAGAAGTGCCACCAACTCCAGAATCAAAAATACCAATTGGATAACTATTTAATTTCATATCTCGGTAAAAATAAAAAAACCTACTTAAAAAAGTAGGTTTTATAATCTTTTAATTAAGAGATTTTAGTTTCTTGGTTGTGGTTGTACTCTATCCTCCAATAAACCTAATTTAGTTTTTACAGCATCATACAAATCTTCACCCTTTTTTATAAGTAATGAGTTTGCATCAAAAACATAAAGTATTCCTTTTGAAGTAGCTACTTCTTCAATAGTTTTTAAAGCCTTTTCAGAAATTGGTGATAAACCATTAACTTCTCTATCTTTAAGATCTTTAACAGCAGTTTGTCTTAATTGCTCAAACCTTGCTCTATCTTGTTGAACTTCTAGTGCTCTAGTTTCGTTAATCTCTTTAGTTTGTGCATTTTGTTCTGCAGTATACTTCTTTGCTTTGGCATCCATCTTTTTTGCCATTCCTTCAATTTCATTTTGATAAGTTTTAGCTAACTTTTCTATTGTATTCTGTAAAGTTCTAGCTTCTGGCATATTAAAAATTACTTTTTGATAGTCTATATGAGCTATCTTTTGTGCATTTGCAACACCACCAACTCCTAATGTAAATACAGCAATTAATAGTAACGTTTTTAAATTTTTCATTCTTGTTTTAATTTAATTTAATTATTGTTCTTGACTTGATTTAATTATTTCCTTTCTTCTTCTTCTTCTCTTCCTCTCTTTTTTTCCTTAATGCTTCTTTCTTCTCTCTTAAAATTTTTCTTTGTTCTTCTCTTTTTTTAATAAGAGCAGCTCTTTTTTCTGCAATTGCTTTTTTCTTAGCTTCTTTATCTGCTACTTTTTTAGCAACTGCTTGTATCTTTTTATTATTTGCTTTTTCTAATTGTAATTCTTTATCTGCTGTTTTTTTGGCAATAATTTCTTTTTGTTGCTCTGTTAACTCTTTTTTAGGAGTATTTGCTTTTTTGTTCTTTTTCTCCTTTTTTTGGTCTGCTAATCTTGTTCTGTCTATAGTGGATAAAACAAGGTCGCTAATATCGTATTTTTTATTTGAATACAACATAATCAAATCACTAGATTTTTCAAAAACAAAATCATATTTTTTTCTTTTCGCAATACCTTGTATAGCATTGAAAACTTGATCTTGAATAGGCTTTACCAATTGTTTTCTTATCGAAAACATATCTCCCTTAGGACCAAAATATAAAGATTCTAGTCGCCTTAACTCAACTTGTTTTAAAGTAATTTCTTCTTCTTTTTCTTCAATTAAGTCTTTTGTTAAAATTACTTTTTCATTTGCTAAATCAGATTTTAGAACTTCTACATAACGTGCTTGCTTGTCTAACTTCTTTCTCCATTTTGCAACTTTAGCATCTAATGTGTTTTGCGCCTGTAAATATTCAGGGACATTTTCTAGAATATATTCCATATCTATATACGCAATAATTTGATTTCTTTGCGACCAAAAATTTGTAGCAGTAAATAAAAGAACGACTAATAAAAATATTTTTTTCATTTGTATAATGTATTTAGAAAAAACCATGCCAAAAAAATGTCGACATTACAAATGTACAGTTTTCTTAGAATTGTCTTCCAATAATAAAATGTGTTTGCCAGCCAGATTTATCTCTTAAGCCAGGTAAAGGGTCAAAACCATGTGCAAAGTCTATTCCTAACAACCCAAATGCAGGCATAAAAATTCTTACACCTACTCCTGCTGAACGTTTTAATTCAAACGGATTAAATGTTTCAAAATTGTCATAAGAATTACCAGCTTCTAAAAATCCTAATGTATATATGGAAGCAGAAGGAGAATCTGTGATAGAAAATCTTAATTCCATTTGAAATTTATTAAAGATTGTCCCTCCTTCAGCAGATGATAATCTATTGTTTTCATAACCTCTTAAACCAATTGTCTCTCTACCATCTAATTGAAACTGTGCAATACCATCTCCACCAACAAAATATCTTTCAAATGGATTTTGACCTAACTCAGAATTATAGAATCCTAAATAACCCATTTCTGCGTTGCTCATTAATACTAATTTATCTGTAAATGAAGTATACCATTTCCCTTTTGCTGTAATTTTATAGTATTCTAACCATTTGTATTTTTCTTGAGTTTCTAAATTTGCGTAATCTTTATTACTAAATAATGAATATGGTAAGGTTGCTTTTATTGCAAGAGAAAACTCTGAACCATACGTAGGAAAAATTAAACTTGGTCCTGCGGAATTTCTGCTGATAGCTGCGCTATAAGATAAATTATTTAAAGTACCATTATTTAAAATATTTGAACCAACTCTAAAACCGTAATTGTTTAAATTAAAACTTTGATAAGAAATAGTTTGCGTCAATTGAAAGAAATCATCTGGCCATTTTAAACGTTGACCTAAACCCAAAGATGCACCAATAATACCTAGACTCTGGTTTCTGTCAACATCACCAGTTTGAAAGTTAAACTGATATTGATTTGAAGAATAAATAGAAAATGATAGTGATTGTGGTTTTTTACCACCTAACCAAGGTTCTGTTAATGAAAAACTATAGGTGCTAAATGTTCTACTGGTTTGTAAACGTAAAGATAAACTTTGTCCATCTCCCATTGGTAAGGGTTTGTAAGCTGCTTTATTAAGTAGATTTCTGATAGAGAAATTATTAAAAGACAAACCTAGGGTCCCTATAAAAGAGCCACCACCATAACCACCTTGTAATTCTATTTGACTACCACCTTTTTCTACAACAGTAAAATCGATGTCAGCAGTTTTATTTTGATAATTTGGGATTACATCTGGCGTAACATTTTGATCAAAGAAACCTAACTGACCTATTTCTCTAATAGATCTAATGATGGCACTTCTACTAAATAAGTCTCCCGGTTTTACCCTTAATTCTCTAAAAATTACATGGTCATTTGTTTTATCATTTCCAGAGACACCTACTTTTCTAATACGTGCTTTTTCATCTTCTCTAATTCTAATTTCGACCGTAATAGAATCATTTTCTACTCTTGTTTCAACAGCATTTACCTGAGAGAATAAAAAACCATTATCTTGATACAAAGTAGAGATATCTTGAGAAGTTGGTGTTCCATCACCTTTAACACGTTCTTTTAAAACTTCACCATTATAAACATCACCTTTTTCAATTTTTAAATATTGGTTTAAATATTCATCTGTGTATTCTTTATTTCCTACAAATAGAATGTCTGAAAATTTGTATTGTCTTCCCTCTTCTAGACTAATGTTTACATTGATGGTTTTGTCATCATTCCAAGTAATGTTTTCTTCTAATATACGTGCATCTCTAAAACCAAGTCTGCTGTATGTTTTTAAAATAGCTTCTAAATCTTCTTGATAATCTTCTTCTATATATTTTGATGCTTTCCAGAAACGACCAATAAATTTTGTTTTGGTGTTAGACATTGTTTTTCTAAGCTTCTTGGCGCCTAATTCTTTATTTCCAGTGAAAATAATTTCTTTAATTTTTACTTTAGAGCCTTTATCTACAAAGATATTCATGTTCACAGTGTTAATATCTGAGGTGTCTTTTCTTACATCTAAATTAACTTTTGTTTTTAGAAATCCTTTATCTGTATATTTTTTTGTGATGTAGTTTCTCGTGGTTACAATTAAATTATCTGTAAGCATCGCTCCAGTTTTTAATTCAGCCTCTTTAATCAGCTCTTTCGCTTTTGATTTTTTAATACCACTAATTTTTACTCTATTTAGCTGTGGTAATTCTTGCACATCAAACTGAAGGTAGACGCTATTACCATCTATTTTAGCTAAGTAAACATCTACATTACTAAACTGCTTGCTTTCGTATAATTTTTTAATAGAACTCGTAAGTTTGTCTCCCGGTAGTTTTATAACTTGACCGTTTCTTAAACCGGTAAAGACTTTTACCGTTTCTTCGCTAAATTTTTTTAAACCTGTAACAGTAATTCCACCTAAAATATATTCTTTTCCTTTTTCAAAGGAAATATTTTGGATAGCAGTAGTATCTTTTTGTACGATTGATAAACTGTCTTTTGTTGTTTGTGCAGCGGCACTAAAATTAAAAAATAGTGCAATAAGCACTAGTGTTGCAGAAAATAATTTCATATAAAATTTATTCTGTAAGTTGTTCGCTTGTTTTTCCAAATCGTCTCTCTCTATTCTGGTATTCTATGATTGCATCATAGAAATGTTCTTGCCTAAAATCGGGCCAAAGTATATCTGTAAAATATAATTCGGCATACGCCATTTGCCATAATAAGAAATTACTAATGCGTTGTTCTCCACTAGTTCTTATCATTAAATCAACGTCGGGCAAATTAAACGTATATAAATGGTTATTTATACTATTTTCATCAATTTTTTCTAAATCAAGCTCTTTATTAACAACTTTTTTAGATATTTTTTTGATTGCGTTAACAATTTCTTCTCTAGAACCATAACTTAAAGCAAAACTTAAAGTGATTTCAGTGTTTTTTTTTGTTTGAAAAATAACATCGTTTAAAACGTTTTGTGCTTTTTTCGGAAGACTTTCGATGTCTCCAATAGCGTTTACTTTTACGCCGTTTTTTTGAAAATCAGGAAGTTCTTTTTTAAGAGAGTTTATTAATAGCCTCATTAAGGCATCTACTTCTAACTTCGGTCTGTTCCAGTTTTCTGTAGAAAAAGCATATAAAGTAATTGCTTCTATGTTTATTTGAGATGCTGCTTTTACAGCTTCTCGAACTGCTGTTAAAGCGTTTCTATGACCAAAAACTCTACTCATTCCTTTACCTTTTGCCCAACGCCCATTACCATCCATAATAATGGCAACGTGTTTTGGGACTCTCTGTAAATTAATCTGTAGTTTTTTATCCATAAATTATAATCCGTTTGTGTAACAAGCTGGTCTTCCAAAGGTATAAATTAAAGAAAAACCGCTAAACATGTACCAATCATTACCTGTGCCTCCAAAATTAAGTTCATCAATTTTATCAGTATTATAATCTAAATCATCCTCAAAAGTATATCTAAATTTTGCTTCTAAAGAAAATGCTAACGGACCTGCTAATTTTGATTTAAACCCAACACCAAAAGGAATCGAAATCGCATTTTTGTAATCAAATTGATATTGGTTTGGTTGTGGTTCTGAAACAATGTATTTGTAATTAATAACCGCCAATTCTAACAAAATATAAGGAGTCCAAGTTTTATCATCAGATGATATATCATACTCATAAAAATTATATTCTAAACCTACAGCCAATTCGTTTATTGTATTCGAAAAATTCATTCCTCTATCTCTTCTAAAATCTGTATCTGCATCTAAATCATCTGCTTTAATTGGCAAATAACTATACGTTGCTCTTAGTGCAATTCTAGGGTTCAAGTTGAACTTGACAAAAGCAGCACCTGCAATATTATTAGGATATATGTAGTTGGTGCGTCCTATGTCTCCAACATAATTAGAACCCCCAATAAAGATTCCTGCTTCATACATCTGTCCTAATGAAATACTAGAAATGCTTATAAAAATGATTAATAATATACTTTTTCTCATCCTAAAAAATAGCTAGCAAATATAGGTCTTTCAATTTGCTTTATAAAGTTAATATTCAGTCTTTTTTTGAATAACTACTATTTTAGTTATTTATTGTGAAAAGGTTGTTAAAGGTTGGTTTCGTTTCTAGTGTCTTCTCCCCACAATAATTTACTTCGTAAAGTTTGCAAAAAGGATTGATCATTTGGTATGATACTTTTAATTGTAAAAGGTGCCTTTTGTACAAGAACTTTAGTGTTTTTTGGTACAGAAGAAATTCGAGAATCTAAAGAAATTAAAAAGTCTTTCTCTCTAGAGTCTATGGTTAATTGAATGTTTGTTTCGTCAGAAATTACCATAGATCTTGCACTTAAATTATGAGGTGCAATAGGTGTAATTACAAGGCTTTTCGAATCTGGTGAAATTACAGGGCCACTGCAACTTAAAGAATAACCTGTAGATCCTGTGGGTGTTGCTATAATTAAACCATCTGCCCAATAGTTTGTTAAATATTCTTTATTTAAACTAGTTTTTACGCCAATCATAGAAGTGGTGTTTTTTCTGGAAATTGTAACTTCGTTTAACGCGAAGTTTAACTCAGAAAATTCTTCTAATTTTGGTGCTGTTTTTATGGAAAGCAGGGTTCGTTCTTGAATTGTAAATTCACCCTTTAAAATGAGTTCTATACTTTTTTTTATATTTTTTTTGTTGATTGTTGCCAAGAAACCTAATCTACCGGTATTAATACCTAAAATAGGAATCCCTAAGTCTCTAATGTAGGTAACGGCTCTTAAAATTGTGCCATCTCCTCCTAAAGTAAATAAGGTGTCAAAAGAAGCGTTTAGATCAGAAAAACGAGAAAATGTTGGGTATTTTTTATCTAAGATATTCCCTTCACTTAATAGATCATAAAATTTCTTTTCTATAAAACAGACAATATTATTTTCCAGGAGAACACTCAATAGAACTTGAATTTCTTTTTCTGCTGAAATTGAATAAGATTGACCGTAAATTGCTACTTTCTTCATTTTTTTAATTCATTATCTTAAAAGATATACCCGCAAATTTAATTTTAATAAGACCATCACAGATAGTTACATTTCTAGATATTTTTGTAAATATTCTGATCTATACTTTAAGTCCTCTAAATACTTGTCATTTTCATGTGAAGAGATAATTTTGTAATCATATCTTCTAAAAGTATGCATCATTTCATTAATATCATCTGAAATTACTTTTAAGGTAAGTTGTACAAAGCCATCGTGTTTTTCAGAGATATAAAGGCCTAATAATTTACCTCCATTTGCTTCTATAATTTGAGTTGCTTCACTCATAGAATAATCATTCTCTAATTTTTCAACGATTAAAATTTCACTTTCTTCAAGCATAAAAGGACTCGTAGAAAAAGCGTCTAGAACATCACATAAATCATAATAACCGATGTAATTTTTATCAGTATTTAAAACAGGAACTATATTGGTGTTATTGTCTCCGAAAATTTTTAACAGCTCTAAAGCAGTCGCTTTTTCGTCAGTAAAAAAAGAATTTAATAAATGAGTATGGTTCTCTAAAAGAGTTACTTTGTTTTCAATTGTTTGCAGGTCATCTTCTGCAAAAGAGCCCAATAATTTACTGCCTTCTACTAAAGGAAAATGTGTTATTGGAAAGTTTTTGAATAACTTTCTAGCACTTTTAACGCTGTCTTGCAAACGAAGTGCTTTAATATCTTTTAATATGTAATCGTTTATGTTCATTCTTTACGAATATAGGATAAAATGATTTAATGAGTTATATTTGTGGCCTAATTTTATACAATGACAAAGTTAAGCGTAAATATTAATAAAATTGCAACTTTACGTAATTCTAGAGGTGGTAATGTGCCTAATTTATTAAAGGTGGCTGCTGATATTGAAGCATTTGGAGCTGAGGGGATTACCATTCATCCAAGGCCAGATGAGCGTCATATTCGGTATCAAGATGCGAGAGATTTAAAAAACGTTGTTACTACAGAATACAATATAGAAGGAAACCCTGTTCAATCTTTTATGGATTTGGTTCTAGAAGTAAAGCCAACACAAGTTACTTTAGTTCCGGATGCAATAAATGTAGTTACTTCTAATGCTGGTTGGGATACGATAACAAATCAGTCTTTTTTACAAGAAGTTATTGCGGAGTTTCAAAAAAATGGAATTAGAACTTCTATTTTTATTGATACGGATATAAAGTTGATTGAAGCTGCTGCAAAAACTGGTGCAGATAGAATTGAATTATATACGGAAGAATTTGCAAGGCAATTTGATTTAGGAAATAAAAATGCAATAAAACCATATACAGAAGCAGCAATTTTTGCCAATAAATTGGGGTTAGGTATTAATGCAGGTCATGATTTGAGTTTAGAAAATATCCAGTTTTTTAAAGAGAACATTCCTAATTTAGCTGAAGTTTCTATTGGACATGCTCTAATTAATGAAAGTTTATATTTAGGCTTGGAAAATGTGGTGAGTATGTATTTGCATAGGCTCAAGTAATTTTTTTTAAAGTTTCAATACTTATTGTCTTGAGATAAATATTGACTCTTTGCAATTTCCTTTCTTTTATCTGTGAAACTTTCTGTTATAACTAAAAAATAAAAATGTCTAATAATCCAATATTACATTCTACTATAAAAGGAGAGGGAAGTCCACTTTTAATTTTACATGGTTATTTTGGGATGAGTGATAATTGGAAATCTTTAGGGAATCAGTTTTCTGAAGATTTTCAAGTTCATTTAATTGATCAAAGAAATCATGGAAGAAGTTTTCATGCGGAAGCATTTAGTTATGAAATTTTGGTGGCTGATTTGTATCATTACATTCAGTATCATGAGTTGGAAAGTGTTTTTTTAATTGGACATTCGATGGGAGGTAAGACCGCTATGTTATTTGCAGTTACATTCCCTGAACTGGTTGATAAATTAATTATTGTAGATATTTCACCGAAAGAGTATCAACCGCATCATAATGCAATTTTAGCAGGGTTAAATTCTGTTGATTTTTCTATACATAACTCTCGAAAATTGGTGGACGAACAATTGTCTTCTTTTATTCCTGAATTTGGAGTGCGTCAATTTTTGATGAAGAATATTTATTGGAAAGAAAAAGGACAATTAGATTTTAGATTCAATTTACAATCACTCACAGAAAATAATTCAGAAGTTGGTAAATCATTGCCTTTAAATTCAATATATAGGAAGCCAACTTTATTTCTAAAAGGTGAAAAATCAGAATATATTATTTCTTCAGAACAGCATATTATTGATGTGCATTTTCGGGATAACGAAGTGGTGGAAATAGCAAATGCAGGACATTGGTTACACGCAGAAAACCCAAAGGAATTTTATAACAAGGTTTGTGAGTTTTTGGATTAAAAAATATTTTCTGATATTTTCAGGAGTTTTATATTGCTTATTTTTAAATAACTTGATTACCTTTAAATTTTAAAAGGAATATGAATAAATCACTCCACTTTCTCTTATTGATTGTTTTCACCTCAACAACTTTTTGTCAAAGTCAAAATATTAATTTAAATTTAGACACAGATAGAAATTTTTGGCAAAAATTTACTTATGATTTAGGCAATATGGCAGGAGGAATGGGGCACGCATATAGCAGACCTTTGCATTGGCAAAAGAACCAAATTGCAAATTTTGGTTATGTTGCAGCAGGTACTGCAGCATTATATTCTATAGACGATAATGTTGATAATTGGGCAAATGGATGGAGAGGAGATGTGCCGCGTTGGCTTGTAGACTATGGTAATGATGTGGGGAGCCCAAATAATAACTTCATGTTAACAGGAGCCGTTTATTTAACAGGCTTGTTTACTAAAAATCCAAAATTAAGAAGAACTGGGGTTTTGCTAATTTCGTCAGCTTCTGCAGCTGGATTAATGCAACAAATTTCAAAAAGAATTATAGGTAGAGCAAGACCAAAAGCAGATGTAGGCAAAGATGTTTTTGATCCTTTGCATTTCGATAGAGTTTTTAACTATGACTCTTTTCCTTCAGGTCATGTAATGCTTGGTTTTACGAATGCGTATGCAATTGCAAAACAATTTAAAAGTCCTTGGGTAAAAGCGGGTTTGTATACATTGGGTTCTATACCTGGTTTAAGTAGAGTTATTGATCGGTTTCACTGGATTTCTGATGTTGCTTTTTCTACAGCGATAAGTATTTTTATTGTGGAAGCTATTGATCGATTTTTAGATACTAAATACGATGATAAATACAATCTTTTAAAAAAGGACAAAAAAGTAGTTTGGGATTTACAAGTTACTCCAAGAACTTTTGGTTTAGCTATGAGTTTTTAAACTTAGGCTTAATAATATATCTTTGAATAATTAATTTCTCAATTTTTTAAACCAAAATTATGGATATTCAAAATGCACAACAACAAGTAGATGAATGGATTAAAAATCATGGAGTTCGTTATTTTAACGAGCTGACAAACATGGCACAATTAACAGAAGAAGTTGGCGAAGTTGCCAGGATTATAGCAAGACGCTATGGTGAGCAAAGTGAAAAAGAATCTGACAAAAATAAAGATTTAGGCGAAGAGTTAGCCGATGTGCTATTTGTAGTTTTATGTTTGGCAAATCAAACAGGTATAGATTTACAAGATGCTTTTGAAAAGAAATTAGAGATTAAAACAAAACGCGATCATGAGCGTCATCGCAATAATCAAAAATTAAAATAATGAGTTTTATAGAGAAAATTAAAAACCCAATTTTTTGGTCTAACTTTTTTAAAGTTGTGATTCCTTTTTTTATAGTGGTTACTTTATTTTCATTGTTTATGAATAGTTGGAGAGAAATTTTTGCAGGTGATTTTATAAAAGTTTCTGAAACTAATTTTAGTGATGGAAAATGGAAGAACTTTTGGGGAATAAAACTATTTATTAGTGCTCTTTATGGTTTATATATTACCAATAAAAATATGAAGTAATAAAAAACAGCGACTTTTAAGTCGCTATTTTTTAGTTTTTCTAATATTGATTTAATCCAACTGAATCAAATCAATATTACTTTCTTTTACTTTTTGATTGAGCTCTTTTATGCCAGAATCAAAAAGCGAATACAAGTTTTTTAATTCAAGATCTATATCCTTTACAATATCATTTTTAAAATCGATTGCTTGTTGTGTAGGTGCATAGTTTCCAATTCTTGTTAAAGAATTTAGATGCGCTAACTTGTTATTTAATCGAATAGGGAAATTCAAAGGATCTTGTCCACTCTTAGATTTTGTTTGATACAATGCTTCTTCAATTTTCGTCATATCTTTTACCAAAGCATCTGCAAATTCTAATAACGCTTTGTGTGTTTCTGTATCTTTAACAGCTTTCTTTAAAACACCAACTTGACCTCTAATTTTTTGTACATTTTTTAAAGCTTGATGAATCTCTGTCATTTTTTTATTGATATCGTTGATAAAATCAAACTGAGCTTTCATTTCACTTTCTGTAACTTCAGAAACAGAATTTCTTAAAATATTAAAACGTTGTGTTTCTTTTGTATCATTCACTGTCAATTCAACTTTATAGTTGCCTGGTAAAGCCATCGGTCCATTTAATGAAGCCCACCACAAAATCATATCTTTTACAGGTTCTGCTCCTGGATGCATCATATCCCAATTAAAAATGTTGTTTCCATCGGCGACTTTTAATTTTTCTTCCTTTTTTTCTTTGTCAGGTTTTGTAGTGTATTTTTTGATCAAATTATCGTTTGCATCATAAAAAGAGAGTGCAATCGTATCTTTTTCGTTTTCTTTTTTGATGAAATAATTTATAGCAACGCCACCTGCATGATTTGTTCCTGACGTTCTAGAAGTTCTACCCTTTCCGCCAGATAAATTATAAGCATCTTTAGGTTTGTATAAAACAACTTTTTTCTTTAAAGTTGATGCGTTTAGTTGATGCAAAGGAGTTAAGTCGTCAATAATCCAAAGAGAACGTCCTTGGGTTGCGGCAATTAAATTATCATCTTTAATCGCTAAATCTGTAATAGGTACAATTGGTAAATTTTGTTTGAATGATTGCCAGTTTTTTCCGTCATCAAAAGAAATGTACATGCCTCTTTCTGTACCGGCATATAACAACCCTTTCCTTTTTGGATCAGCTCTTAAAGCTCTTGTAAAATCTTCCTCTGCAATTCCGTTTGTAATTTTCTCCCAAGATTTTCCATAGTTTTCTGTCTTGTAGATGTATGGTTTGTAGTCTCCAGATTTATATTTTGTTCCTACAATGTATGCTCCACCTTTAGTAAAAGGATCAACCTCAATACAGTTGATCATCATCCATTCTGGTATTTTCTTAGGAGTAATATTGTCCCAAGTTGCGCCATTATTTTTACTGATATGTACTAATCCGTCATCAGAACCTGTCCAAATTAAACCCGATTCGAAAGCAGATTCTGTTGCTGCAAAAATAGTTCCATAATATTCAACTCCGGTATTATCTTGCGTAATTGGTCCACCAGAAGAACTTAGGGTTTTTGGATCATTTCTTGTTAAATCAGGACTGATTATTTCCCAAGATTGCCCTTCATTTTCTGTTACATGCAAATGATTAGAAGCTGCATATAATTTCTTTTTATTATTTGGGGAAAAGAAAATTGGAAAATTCCATTGAAAACGATATTTAAAATCTTCAGCACCATGACCCATTGGGTCGTCCGGCCATACATTGATAGCCCGAGTTTCATTCGTTTTATGATTTTTTCTAGTCAGTAAACCTCCATAACTTCCACCATATACAATATCATCGTTTAAAGGATCTACAGCAATATGCGCACTTTCACCACCAGCAGTGGATGTCCAATCAGATTCTTTAATAAACCTTCCAGAAGTTCTGTGAGGAATTCTTACCGTAGAATTGTCTTGTTGGGCTGCTAAAATTCGATACGGAAAATGATTATCTGTAGTAACTCTGTAAAATTGCGAAGTTGGCTGATTCATATAGGTACTCCAATTTTCACCAGCGTCAAAAGAAATTTGTGCACCGCCATCATCACCTATAATCATTCTTTGATTATCTTCTGGAGCAATCCATAAATCATGATGATCTCCATGAGGAGCATTGTATGTTTTATAGGTTTTTCCGCCATCCGTAGATTTATGATAACGTACATTTAATACATATAAAATGTCTTCATCTTGTGTGTCTGCGTAAATACGAGTATAATACCAAGCTCTTTGACGTAATTTACGTTCAGAATTGATTAATTTCCAGGTTTCACCAGCATCCGTAGATTTGTAAATGCCACCTTTTTCATTTTCAATTAATGCCCAAACAATATCAGAATTTACAGGCGAAACAGTAACGCCGCTAATTCCCCAGATTCCTTTCGGTAAACCTTTATGTTCAGAAATATTATTCCAAGTATCACCACCATCTATACTTTTATAAATGGCAGAACCTTCTCCGCCAGAAGATAAACTATAAGGAGTTCTTCTAACGTCCCAAGTTGTGGCATATAAAATTCTTGGATTATTTGGGTTAATTATTAAATCAATTGCGCCAGAATTTTCATCAGAAAATAAAACACGTTTCCAGTTTTCTCCGCCATCGACAGATTTGTAAACACCTCTTTCTTGCGTAGGTTTGTACAAATCACCTAAAACTGCAGCAAAAACAATGTTAGCATTTTTTGGATGAATTCTCATTCTAGGAATATGTCTTGAGTTTTTTAAACCCATATGTTTCCAAGTTTTACCAGCGTTTTCAGATTTCCAGATTCCATCTCCAGAAGAAACATTTCCACGAACTGTTTTTTCGCCCATTCCAACATATATTACATTATTATCAGATTCTGAAACAGCAACAGCACCTACTGAGCCACCAAAAAATCCATCAGAAATATTCTGCCAAGTACCACCTGCGTCATTTGTTTTCCATACTCCACCACCAGTGGAGCCCATATAAAATAAGTTTGCTTTACCAGAAACACCAGTTACAGCAGCACTTCTGCCTCCTCTAAAAGGGCCAATATTCCGCCATTCGACAGCGCTAAAATATTCTTCAGAAAATTTGGTAGAATTATTTTGTGCATTAACTTTGGCACTAGATAAAAAAAATAAGCCAACTACTAGAAATAAATATTTTTTCATAAGTGATTCGTTTAATTTTAAGAAGTTAAAAATAAGAAATTTTAATTTGTTTACAGGTTTACAGAATGGATATACTATTAAATGCTTTAGAGGATAAAAAAATAAACGAGAAAATCACCATTTCTGGTTCTAAAAGTGAATCTAATAGGTTGTTGATTCTTCAAAAATTATTTCCACAGATTTTAATTGAAAATTTATCAGATTCTGATGATTCTGTTCACTTGCAACATGCACTTTCTACTAAAGACGAAAGGGTAGATATTGGTCATGCAGGAACTGCAATGCGTTTTTTAACATCCTATTTTGCTGTTAATGAAGGTAGAGAAACAATATTAACAGGCTCTGATAGGATGCAAAACAGACCTATTGAAATTTTAGTAAATGCCTTAAATAATTTAGGTGCAACGATTTCTTATGAAGATAAATTTGGGTATCCACCAATAAGAATTAAAGGAACAAAAATTATAAAAGATAAGGTTCAAATAAATGGAAATGTAAGTAGTCAATACATTTCTTCATTGTTATTAATTGCTTCAAAATTAGAAAATGGTTTAGAAATTGAGCTTTTAGGTGCTATTACTTCTATTCCTTATATAAACATGACTTTGAGTTTGTTAAGGCAATTAGGCATCGAAAATAAATTTGAAGGGAATTTTATTAAAGTGTTTCCGAAAAAAGAAATCGAGAAACAAACTGTTGTTGTTGAATCTGACTGGAGTTCTGCAAGTTATTTTTATTCAATAATTGCATTGTCGAATATTGGTTCAGAAATTACTTTATCAGCTTACAAAAAAGAAAGTTTACAAGGAGATTCTTGTTTGGCCGAAATTTACCAACATTTTGGTGTGGAAACTATTTTTGGTGAGAATTTTATCACGCTAAGAAAAGAAAAAGAAAGCAATAAAGAAGTTTTAGAAATAGATTTAAAAAATGCGCCAGATATCGCACAAACTATTGCTGTAACTTGTTTTGCTGAAAGTGTTGCGTGTAGTTTATCGGGTTTACATACTCTAAAAATTAAAGAGACGGATAGATTGATCGCTCTACAAGATGAACTAACTAATTTAGGAGCGACTATATCTGTAACAGATACTAGTTTACATTTAGAGAAATCCTTAAAAATCAATAAAAACATTGCTATTAAAACATACAAGGATCATAGAATGGCTATGGCTTTTGCACCTTTGGCATTGTTGGTTCCTATCAAAATATTAGATGCTGAAGTTGTTACAAAATCATACCAAAAATTTTGGGATGATATGCAGCAAATAGGTATTATAATTAACGAACTTTAAAGATAAACAGTCAAACACTTGACAACGCCTATTTCGATATCGTATATTTGCCGCTTTTATAGCTAAATACACATATGAAATTATCACACTTTGAATTTGACCTGCCAGAAGAATTGTTAGCAATATATCCTGCAGAACATAGAGACGAATCTCGTTTAATGGTTTTAAATAGAAAAGAGCAAACTATAGAACACAAAACGTTTAAGGATGTTATAAGTTACTTTGAAGAAGGTGATGTTATGATGTTAAACAATACCAAAGTTTTTCCTGCCAGAATGTTTGGAAACAAAGAAAAAACTGGTGCTAGAATTGAAGTTTTCTTATTAAGAGAACTAAATGCGGAGAACAGATTATGGGATGTTTTGGTCGATCCTGCTAGAAAAATTAGAATTGGAAATAAATTATTTTTTGGTGAAGATGACAGTCTAGTTGCAGAAGTTATAGATAATACAACTTCTAGAGGAAGGACTTTACGTTTTTTGTTTGATGGAAGTTATGAAGCTTTTAGAGAAAAATTATTAGAATTAGGAGAAACTCCTTTGCCCAAAGCGATCAATAGAGAAGTAGAAGCTTCTGATAAAGATCGTTACCAAACTATTTATGCAAAGCACGAAGGTGCAGTTGCAGCTCCATCTGCAGGTTTGCATTTTTCTAAACATTTATTAAAACGTTTAGAAATTAAAGGAATTGATTTTGCTGAAATGACATTGCATATTGGATTAGGAACTTTTAGTCCTGTCGAAGTAGAAGATTTATCTAAGCATAAAATGGATTCTGAACAGATTGTTATTTCTGCTGCTACTGCAGATAAAATTAATCAAGCAAAAAAGGAAAAAAGAAGAATCTGTGCAGTAGGTACAACTGTAATGAGAACTATAGAATCTTCAGTTTCATCGAAACAAGAGTTAAATGGTTTTGAAGGTTGGACAAATAAGTTTATTTTTCCTCCTTTTGAGTTTAGTATTGCAAATGCAATGATCACAAATTTACATCAACCAAAATCTACACTAATGATGCAGGCAGCTGCTTTTGCTGGGTATGATTTTTTAATGGAAGCGTATAAAGTAGCCATAAAAGAGAAATATAAATTCTCTACCTACGGAGACGCGATGTTAATAATATAATTCAATTTTTTTATTGAAAACAAAAACCTCACAAGTTTCTTGTGAGGTTTTGTATTTTTGCACAATATGGAAGTAAAGAAGAAAGACATACGAGCCTTAACCAAAGAGCAATTACGTGATTTTTTTGTTGAAAATGGCGATAAAGCTTTTCGTGGAAATCAAGTTTATGAATGGCTTTGGAGTAAGTCGTTGCATACTTTTGAGGCCATGACTAATATTTCGAAAGAAACTAGAGAAATGTTAGAATCAAACTTTGTAATCAATCACATTAAGGTTGATTCCATGCAAAAAAGTAATGATGGTACGATTAAAAATGGTATAAGATTACACGATGGTTTAATTGTTGAATCTGTTTTAATACCTACAGATAAGAGAACAACAGCCTGTGTTTCTAGTCAAGTTGGGTGTAGTTTAGATTGCAAATTCTGTGCAACTTCACGTTTAAAAAGGATGCGTAATTTAAATCCGGATGAAATTTATGATCAAGTTGTTGTTATAGACAAGCAAAGTCGATTGTACTTTAATCATAAATTAACAAATATTGTTTTTATGGGAATGGGAGAACCATTAATGAACTACAAAAATGTTATTAAATCGATAGAAATGATAACATCTCCTGAAGGTTTAGGAATGTCATCAAAAAGAATAACAGTTTCTACATCTGGAGTGCCAAAAATGATAAAAATGATGGCAGATGAAGACGTTAAATTCAATTTAGCTGTTTCTTTACATTCTGCTATTGATGAAGTTAGAACGTCAATAATGCCATTTAATGCTACTTTTCCGTTAAAAGATTTACGTGAATCTTTAGAATATTGGTATGAAAAGACAAGCCGTGCAATTACCTATGAGTATATTGTTTGGGATGGAATTAATGATAGAAAAGAAGATATAAAGGCGTTAGTTGAATTTTGTAAAGCGGTGCCTTGTAAAATTAATTTAATAGAATACAACCCTATTGATGATGGTGAGTTTCAACAAGCAAGTTCATCTGCCATAAATAATTATATTTCTAATCTAGAGATGCATGACATTACTGTAAATGTAAGAAGAAGTAGAGGTAAAGACATTGATGCTGCTTGTGGTCAATTGGCTAATAAAGAAGCGTAGTTCAATAATACGAAATTTACAGGTTCTCACTAGTTTGTGAA
This sequence comes from Polaribacter sp., assembly GCA_051276605.1. Classification (GTDB taxonomy): domain Bacteria; phylum Bacteroidota; class Bacteroidia; order Flavobacteriales; family Flavobacteriaceae; genus Polaribacter. The sequence goes on from JBNMNZ010000001.1 coordinate 25,814, forward strand.
AAATATTTAGATTTTTTTCTTTTTATAATAGAATTTATTTGTGTTAATTAAGTTAGTGTCTTATTTTATAATTTTAAATACGAACCTATTGATCTTGCTCAAGCTCATAAGTTAAAAATCATGAAAACAGTAGAACTTATAAAACATCCTATTAAAAGTGAGATGGAGCTCTTTGAAAAAAAGTTCAAAGATTCCATGCTTTCTAAAGTTCCGTTATTAAACAGGATTACTTATTATATTGTTCGTAGAAAAGGAAAACAAATGCGTCCAATGTTTGTTTTTTTGGTAGCTAAAATGGTTTCTGATGGTGGTTTTGATGAACGAACCTATAGAGGAGCTTCTGTTGTCGAATTAATTCACACGGCAACTTTAGTGCATGATGATGTTGTAGATGATAGTAATAGAAGACGAGGTTTTTTCTCTGTAAATGCACTCTGGAAGAATAAAATTGCCGTTTTAGTGGGTGATTTTTTATTGTCTAAGGGGTTGCTTTTATCAATAGATAATGAGGATTTTGATTTGCTAAAATTAATTTCTATTGCAGTTCGGGAGATGAGTGAAGGCGAATTACTTCAAATAGAAAAAGCAAGAAAATTAGACATTACAGAAGATATTTATTTTGAGATTATCCGTCAGAAAACAGCAACTTTAATAGCTGCTTGTTGTAGTATAGGAGCTGCTTCTGTTGGTGCGAATCAAGAAACTATTCAGCAAATGCGAAAATTTGGAGAGTACATCGGTATTGCTTTTCAAATAAAAGATGATTTATTCGATTATACAGATGATAAAATTGGAAAACCTACAGGAATTGATATCAAAGAGCAAAAAATGACGCTGCCATTAATTCATACTCTAAATACTTGTTCAAAAAAAGACAAAAGTTGGATTATCAACTCAATAAAGAAACACAATAAAGATAATAAACGTGTTAAAGAAGTAATTGCTTTTGTAAAAGAGAATGGAGGTATAGAGTATACTACAAATAGAATGCTAGACTACAAAAACAAAGCTTTAGTTATTCTAGAAAACTACCCAGCATCACCTTATAAAAGTTCTTTATTAGAGATGATTAACTATGTGGTAGAACGAGATATTTAGTTTTTACAGTTCTAAAAGTTCCTCTACGAAATCTCTAGAATTAGATAATCTAGGTATTTTATGTTGTCCACCTAATTTGCCTTTTTTCTTTAACCAATCATAAAATAAACCCTCTCTTGCAACATGAATTTTAGGCATAGCTAATGCCATAGAATTGTAACGTTTTGCTTCATAATCAGAATTGATAGACTTTAATGCATTGTCTAAAATTTCTGTAAAATAGTCCATACTTTTAGGTTTTTTTTCAAATTCAATAACCCATTGATGTCCACCATTTTTCTTTCCTTCCATAAAAATAGGACCAACAGTATATTCTTTAATATTTGCTTTGGTTTTTTCACATGCTAGTCTTAACGCATCTTCTGCATTTTCTATAATTAACTCTTCACCAAAGACATTAATATGATGTTTTGTTCTTCCAGTAATTTTAATCCGATATGGATCTAAAGAAGTAAATTTAATAGTATCACCAATTAAATAACGCCATAAACCACTATTTGTAGTAATAATTAAAGCATAATCAATATTCTTTTTTACTTCTGATAAAGAAATTGCTATAGAACTTTCTCCTTTGTAGGAGGTCATAGGAACAAACTCATAAAAGATGCCGTAATCTAACATCAATAGTAATTCTTTTGAACCATTATCATCTTGAATAGCGAAAAAACCTTCAGAGGCATTATAGGTTTCATAATACTGAAAACCCTTTTTAGGAATTAGTTTTTTATACTGTTCTCTATAAGGATTAAAGTTTACGCCTCCATGAAAATAAACTTCCAGGTTTGGCCAAACTTCTAAAATATTATCTTTTCCTGTTCGTTCTAAAACTCTGTTTAATAAAACCAACATCCAACTTGGTACACCGATTAAACTAGTAATATTTTCATCAATTGTTTCATCAATAATAGCCTCCATTTTGGTTTCCCATTCAGCCATTAAAGCAACTTCTTGACTCGGAGCAGAACTATAATCTACCCAAAAAGGTAAATTTCCTGTAATAATTGCAGACAAATCGCCAAAGTAAGAATTGTTGTCTTTGTAAATTTCAGAACTTCCGCCTAATCTTAAACCTTTACCTGTAAATAACTGTGTCTCTTCATTATTATTAATGTACAAACACAACATGTCTTTACCAGCTTTTATGTGGCAATATTCTAAAGCCTCATCACTTACAGGGATAAATTTACTTTTTGCATTTGTAGTTCCGCTAGATTTTGCAAACCATTTTATAGGAGTTGCCCAAAATAAATTTTGTTCGCCCTTTCTGCAGCGTTCAATTAAAGGCTCTATACTTTCGTATCTTTGAATAGGCACTTTGTTTGTGAAATCTTTATAATTTTTGATAGATGAGAAATCATGTTCTTCACCAAATTCGGTTCTTTTAGCAGTGACAACTAGTTTTAATAAAAGTTCTTCTTGCACATCAATAGGGTATTTTAAAAAAAGTTCTATTTGATGTACTCGCTTTTTTAAAAACCAAGAAATTATTGAATTTACAAAGGGTAAAGCCATGGATAAAGTTGCGTTTTTTATGTAAGTTTGTTAAAAGCTAAAAATACTAAAATTTGGTTATGAAATATCAAGGAGTCCTAAAAAAAATGAAAACTGAAAATTCAACTGAAATTCAGTATTATTTAGACATGAATTCTGATTTTTTAAACATGAATCAGTTGTTAGACAGTGAGTTGACGATTCGTTTTGTTACTTACGAATGTTTAAATTGTCAGTTAGAAAAAGAAATTTACAGACAAGGTTTTTGTAAATCTTGTTTTTTTGAAATTCCAAATGCTGCAGATTGGATCATGAAACCAGAGTTAAGTAAGGCACATCTAGATATCGAAGATAGAGATTTAGCGTATGAAAAAGCGGTGCAATTAAAACCACATATTGTGTATTTAGCAAACTCTAGTAATGTAAAAGTTGGTGTTACAAGAAAGCAGCAAGTGCCGACAAGATGGATTGATCAAGGAGCACATGAAGCCATAGAAATTGTAGAAGTGCCTAACCGTTATTTAGCAGGGATTACAGAAGTTGCTTTAAAACAGCATGTTGCAGATAAAACAAATTGGCGTAAAATGTTAAAGAATGATATTGAAGATGTAAGTTTGATTGAATGGAGAGACAAGTTAAAAGCATTTATTCCTGAGGAAGCAAAAGAATATTTTATTGAAAACAATTCAGAAACGCATTTAAACTTTCCTGTTAAGAAGTATCCAGAAAAGCCTAAAAGCTTAAACTTGATAAAAACACCAAATTATACGGGTAAATTAGTCGGTATAAAAGGACAGTATTTAATTTTTGAAGATGAAACTGTTTTTAATGTAAGATCAAATGAAGGTTTGGTCGTTTCTATTGAGCTTTAAAAAACAATTTCTTTATGGAACTTTTAGAACTATTTTTATACACAGTTACTTAGAAAGATTTTTAGTTTCACAGCGTTGTGTTTAATTTTTAATTCATGTAAAATGAAAAACAATATACTTAAAGTAGCATTAGCACAAATTTCTCCTGTTTGGTTAAATAAAGAATTGACAATTAAAAAAATTGCGAACTCAATTGTAGATGCAGCAAAAGAAAATTGCGAACTCATTGTATTTGGTGAAGCGCTGTTACCTGGTTATCCTTTTTGGATCGCCTTAACAAATGGTACAGAATGGAATTCTAAAACTCAAAAAGAAATTCATGCACATTACGTTCGTAATTCTGTAACGATAGAAAAAGGAGAGTTAGATTCTATTTGTAAATTAGCAAAAGAACACAATATTGCTATTTATTTAGGGATTATGGAACGTGCACAAAATAGAGGCGGACATAGTATTTATGCTTCTTTGGTGTATATTAATCAAGATGGAGACATAAAATCTGTACATCGAAAGCTGCAACCTACTTATGATGAAAGATTAACCTGGGCACCTGGAGATGGAAATGGATTACAAGTGCATGCGCTGAAAGAATTTACCGTTGGAGGCTTAAATTGCTGGGAAAATTGGATGCCATTACCAAGAACTGCGTTGTATGGTTTAGGAGAAAATTTACACATTGCTGTTTGGCCAGGAAGTGACCATAATACCAAAGATATTACTCGCTTTATAGCCAGAGAATCTCGTTCTTTTGTAATTTCTGTTTCGAGTTTAATGGCAAAAGCTGACTTTCCAAATGATGTTCCATATTATGATGAAATTGTAAAAGATGCTCCAGATATTTTAGCAAATGGAGGCTCCTGTATTGCAGGTCCTGATGGAGAATGGATCGTTGAACCTGTCATCAATAAAGAAGGTTTGATTATTGAAACGCTTGATTTTAATAGGGTTTTACAAGAGCGTCAAAATTTTGATGTTGTCGGGCATTATTCTAGACCAGATGTCACCAAGTTGCATGTAAATAGGGAAAGACAAAGTACAGTTTCTTATGATGATTAGAATGTATTTCGACAAGTTTAGTATGATATTTTGATTTTAATTATTTTTTGCACGAATACTTCTGTTGTTTTCTGAGAATCCCGGAGGAATAATTATTAAGATGAAATTAGTTTTTCTAAGATACGTTCTACACCAAAATCATCATTGCTTTCTGTTGAATAGTTCGCTAGTTTTTTAATATCAGAATGCGCGTTTTTCATTGCGAAGCTAAAGTCAGCTTCTTGCATCATTTCAATGTCATTATGGTAATCACCAAAAACCATAGTTTCTTCTTTGGTCACATTTAAAATTTTTTGAACTTCTCTTAAAGCATTTCCTTTATTGGCTTTTTTATCAGAAATATCTAACCAATTTTGACCAGAAACTTTGAGTAATACTTCATTGTTTAAGTCCTTGATTACTGGGTAAATAAATTCTTCTGAAGAATTAAAATGATAGATTGCAATTTTAAATACAGGAGTGGTTTTAGGAATTTCCATTAAATTCTCTACCACTTCAAAACTGTGATAGTATTCTTGAAATAGTTCAATAAAACGTTCATCTTTACTTTCTATGAAGGCAGCATCATTACAGCAAAGCACCATGTTTGCTCCTTCAATTTCTCTTAAAATAGGAATTAGTTTTAATACTTTTTCAGGCTTTAAAAAATTGGAAAGAAATACTTCGTCACCCTTTTTGGCAATGCCACCATTTTCTGCAATTACATAAATATCATTTTTTATTATTGAAAGTTTATCGACAATACTATTGTGTTGTCTTCCACTTGCAGCACAAAAATGAATGTTACGTTTTTTGAGTTCTTTAAAAAGTGTAAAAAATTGTTGGCTAACTTCACCCTTAGAGTTAAGCAAAGTGCCATCCATATCAGAAACTACTAATTTTACTTTCGAAAAATCAATCATTATTATCTAGTAGAATCTCTAATTACTAAGTCAGTTGTAATTACTTTGGTAATGGTTTCTGTATGTTTTTTCTCTAATTTGTCAATTAAAACTTTTGCAGCAGCTTCACCCATTTGTTCTCCGTGTTGACTAATGGTTGTCATTTTAGGACTTGAGTGTCTTGCTAAAATTCCGTTTGAAAATGCAATTACAGATAAATTTTTAGGAATTTCAAGACCGGTTTTTAAGCCTGCCTTCATGGCTGCAACTGCTGCAGATTCTCCAGTTGTAATTACACTATCAATTTTATTTTTATTAAAAACAGGAATCAAAATAGATTCATACTCTTTGTAATCTTTATCCAAAATGTTAACTACAAGACTCTGATTAAAAGGCAAACCTACATTCTCTAGTCCTTTTTTATATCCTAAAAAACGCTGCTCACCAATATGTAAATTACTCAAAGTAGATACAAATGCAATATTTCTGTGACCAGTTTTATATAAGTATTCAACGGTGTTTAAAGCACCATTAAAATCATCAGTAATAATTTTATCACAATCTATTGTTTTTGCAACTCTATCAAACATTACAATTGGCGTACCATTTTCTATCGTTTCTTTAAAGTGATTAAACTCTTGTTTAAGTTCAGTTTCTTTAGACATAGAAAGTATAAAGCCATCTATACTTCCGTTAGAAAGCATTTCTATAATTTCAACTTCTTTGTTGTATGACTCATTAGAAATACAAGCGATAACCTTGTAGCCTCTTTCTAAAGCAGTTTTTTCTATTCCTTTAAATACTTGTGCAAAGAAATATTTTAACATTGTTGGAATGATAATTCCAATAGTTTTGGTGCTTCTATTTTTTAAACTTAACGCATTAAAATTAGGTTTGTAGTTTTTCTCTTTAGCGTATTTTTGAATTTTTTCTTTGGTCGCTGCACTGATTTCATAGCTGTCATTGAGCGCTTTAGAAACAGTAGAAATAGAAACATTAAATTCTTTTGCAATATCTTTTATCGTAAGCTTCTTCATATAAACAAAATTAGGGACTAAGGTATAAAAATATAAGGACTCCCTTTTTAATAAATTATTAAATTATCAATTTTTTTACTCTTGATTTTTTTATTTCATAAATTAGAAAGGAAAATACAATAAAATATTCAAGAAAAACAAACCATAAATTTTCTTCCCAAGGAGAATTTGAATAGGCTTGATAACTTAAAATCACCACTAAGCTCCAAACAATTGGGAATTTATATTTAGTGAAAACTGATAAAATTATTGGTGTTGCCAAATACCAAGGATGCACAGTTGTTGCTGTAAAGTAATAAAAACACAAGCCAAATAATAATGCAGTTATTAGCTGTACTTCTGTTTTGTTCTTCCTAAAAATAGCAATAATTATTAAAAAAAGGATCGTTAAAACAGGTGTTATTTTTGCAATAATTGAAATTTCATTCCAACCTCTAAAAAGGTAGCCGATTTCCCTAAACAAGTAGTAAAAGCTTGCATTGAATTCAAAATCTCCAAACCATAGGCCTACCGAAGTTGTGTATTTTGCAATTAATTCTGATGAATAAAAAGGAAGGAATAGAACGATTGTAGTTGCTAAAATAACTGCGTAAAAAGCAAAGAATTTTGTCAGTCCTGCAAATGGCGGAATCCGTAATAATGTTTTTTTAGATTGACTGTTACTAGAGGAAGTAAAACATTGATAAAACAAGGGTAAAAATAATAAAGGAATTAATTTTATTGAAATAGAGCAAGCAATTAAAATTGCAGCTAAAATCCATTTTTGTTCGAATAATTTATACAATCCCCAAATAAGAAATAACAACATTACAGGCTCAAAATGCAAATTTCCTGTCATCTCAATAATGATAAAAGGATTTAAAACATACCAAAAAATATTTTTCACAGGAAGTTGAAGTTTCTCTAAAATCCTTTTTCCGAAGTAAAGAATTCCAATATCAGAAAATATAATAATCAATCTTAAAACAATAATAGATCCAAAAATACTTTTGCTAGAAAACAATGCAGCAATTAAAAAACACAATTGATTTAGTGGTGGGTAATTTGTGTAATGACTTCCATTCATTTCACCCATTCCATTGTATAAAACAGAAGCTTCTGCAATTGGGTTTATTCCTTGTTGAATAAAACTTTCTGGTAAAGATAAGTATGGATTTAACCCTTCAAGAACCATTCTTCCGTCCCAAATAAATCTGTAAAAATCTTGTGATAGATTTGGAGTAGCAAAAAGAAATATCAATCTAAAAAGAATAGAAATTCCTACTAAGTTAGAGAATGTTAGCGTGTTGCTTTTCATCAAAAAATAAAAACAACCAAAGAGCGAAAACCATAGAAAAGTTAGTTTGCTAAATGCTGTTCTTTCTAAAAAGTAGGCCACTAAAAAAAAGAGAATAGCGCTTATAGAAATAGATAAGACGTCTTTATTTTTATTAAAAAAAGACATTATGCTTTAGAGAAAATTGATTTAAAAAACACGTAAGAAAATCCGGTAAAAAGCATAAAATGAAAGGGAAATAGTCCAAAATCGCCTCCTTGATCTCCGACAATAAAAGCGCTGTACATTCCAAATATAAAATAGAGGGCAAGTAATCCTTCTAATATTACATGTATGGAGGGTTTTTTATTGATATACTTATTTTTTTTCCATCCATCTTTTAGGGTTATAATATTAAATTTTGGAGTTCTTATAAATTCGCTTTTTTTGCCAAAATGACCTTCTAAAACAGCAATAGTATTGTGTAAAGAAAAACCCATAGCAACAGAGAAAAATGTAAAAAAAGCACCAATATATTTAAAGAAATTTTTAAATCCTCCACCATAAATGTTCTTATACATGTGCCAATAACAAACAAAAAATATCATAGAACTCATGACAAAGAAGCTCATTACATAAAAGTAATTTTTTAAATGTGAATATTCATTTTTGATGTACAACATGGGAATACTTAATACTGCTACTAAAAAAATACAGGTAAACATAGAGCTGTTCAGTAAATGCAAAATACCATGAATTTTTGTTTTGAAAGATATATTTTTATTGGCAATAATACGCTTTACCATTTTTTGAAAATTCTCTGCACCACCCTTGTTCCATCTAAATTGTTGTGTTCTTGCAGCACTAATAACTACCGGCAATTCTGCGGGGGTTTCAACATTTTCTAAATACTTAAATTTCCAGTTTTTAAGCTGTGCTCTATAACTTAAATCGATGTCTTCTGTAAGGGTGTCGCCTTCCCAATTACCAGCATCATAAATACATTCTTTACGCCAAACGCCAGCGGTTCCATTAAAATTAATGAAATGACCTTTGCTATTTCTACCTACTTGCTCTAATGTAAAATGAGCATCTAACATAAATGCCTGAATTTTTGTAAGTGTAGAATAGTTTCTGTTAATGTGACCCCATCTTGTTTGCACAACTCCAATCTCTGGGTTTTTGAAATAGGGAATAGTTTGAAATAACCAATCTTTCTTAGGTAAAAAATCTGCATCAAAAATGGCAATAAATTCACCTTTAGCAACTTTTAGACCTTCTTTTAAAGCACCGGCTTTAAATCCTTCTCTGTTGGTCCTTCTAATATGTTGAATGTCAATCCCTTTTTCTTGAATTATTTTGATGTGTTTCGCGGTCATCTCCAAAGACTCATCAGTAGAATCATCCAAGACTTGTATTTCTAATTTTTCTATAGGATACTCTAATTTTGCGATATTTTTAAGCAACCGTTTCATTACATACAATTCGTTATAAACAGGTAATTGTATTGTTACATATGGAATTTCATCAGAGTTAGAAAAATCAAATTGAGGAGAGTTGTCTTTTTTGTTTCTGAATTTCAAGTAATTAAGTAGCAGATTTAATTGTGCTATTGCATACATGAAAATAAGTAGTAAGCAGATAGTGTAAACAGCGATGATGACGTATTCTAAAACCATTATTTAAAACTATATTTAAAAATCCAACCTAAAATTTTTATTCCTGCAAAGATAGTACCTTTTACGGTACCTGAAACTTTTGATACACCAATTCTGTTTCTGTACTTCATGGGTACTTCTAAATAGCTCAGCTTTTGTTTTAGTGCTTTTAATTGCATTTCAACTGTCCAGCCATAAGTTTTATCTTGCATTCTTAGTGCTAATAATTTATCGTATTTTATAGCTCTAAAAGGACCGAGATCTGTGAATTTTGCACCAAAAAACAACTTCATTAAAAAAGTCGCTAACCAATTACCGAAAACTTGTTGAGGAGTCATAGAGCCAATCTCACGCAATCTTTTTACGCGTGAACCAATTACAAAATCGATATTATCATTAATAATAGGAGCAATAATTTCTGTTAATTGTTCGGGGTAATCAGAATAATC
>JBNMNZ010000002.1:0-23841 GCA_051276605.1 Polaribacter sp.
AATTGCTTTTAAATTAGCGCTCTTTTTTGACGTATCTGTTGCTTTTCCTTCTTAAATTTACAACACTTTTAAACATTATTTAAAACGAACAAATTGTACATTTGTACTCTAAAATTTATTTTTTTTGAAAATCGTACAAAACACTTCAAATTTTTCTGTTAGAGATGAAACATATGTCACCATTGGCACTTTTGACGGTGTTCATTTTGGGCATCAAAAAATTATTGAAAAATTAGTTAAAGAAGCTAAAAAATCCAATAAAAAATCAGTGGTCTTAACTTTTTTTCCCCATCCAAGAATGGTATTGCAAAAAGATGCTTCTTTAAAATTAATTAACACGATTGAAGAAAGAGCTGCTTTACTCGAAAAAACAGGTTTAGATTATTTAATTATTCATCCTTTTAGTAAAGAATTCTCTAGAATGTCAGCGCTAGAATTTGTGAGAGATATTTTAGTGAATCAACTAAATATTTCTAAGTTAATTATTGGCTATGACCATCATTTTGGGAAAAACAGAGAAGGTGACATTACCCAACTTACAGAATATAGCCACGTATATAATTTTAAAGTAGAAGAAATTCCTGCTCAAGATATAGACACTGTTTCCGTGAGTTCTACAAAAATTAGACGCGCTTTAGCTGCTGGAAATCTAAAAACCGCCAACAATTATTTAGGGTACAGTTTTATGCTAAATGGTACTGTTGTAAACGGTAAAAAATTAGGAGGAACAATAGGATATCCAACTGCAAATATAGATATTAAAGAAACCTATAAATTAATACCTAAAACTGGGGTTTACGTTGTAAAGTCAACGATCCATAAAAAAACAGTTTTTGGAATGATGAATATTGGAAATAGACCGACCGTTAATGGTAATCATCAAACGATAGAAGTTCATTTTTTCGATTTTACACAAGACTTATATCATCAAAGCTTAACCATTGAACTTATTTACTTTTTAAGAGATGAACAAAAATTTGATGGTATTGATTCTTTAGTTCGTCAACTTAAAGAAGACGAAGAAACTGCAAGGAATTATCTTAAAAACAATCTCTAAATCTACATTGCTAAAGTCTTAATCTTGCTGTATATTTGTGGCTTATAAAACATGAAAAAATGTTACAAGTACACTTTATTAGAGAAAACAAAGAAACTGTTTTAGCAGGATTAGCAAAACGTAATTTTGCAAATGCTAAAACGATTATTGAACACGTTTTAACTGCTGACGAAAATCGAAGAAAAACACAAGTTCAATTAGACAACACTTTAGCCGAATCTAATAAAATCTCCAAAGAAATTGGAAACTTTTTTAAATCTGGAGAAGTACAAAAAGCAACTATTTTAAAAGAAAGAACGGTTCAGTTAAAAGAAAAATCGAAAGAACTTTCTGAAAAATCAAATGCTATTGCTGATGAACTTCAAGCACTTTTATATCAGATTCCAAATGTTCCTCATGCTAGTGTAAAAGCAGGAAAATCTGAAGAAGATAATGAGAACATTTTTAGTGAAGGAACCATTCCTGATTTAGGAGAAAATTCTCTTCCTCATTGGGAATTAGCAAAAAAATACGACATTATTGATTTTGAATTAGGTACTAAAATTGCTGGTGCTGGTTTTCCTGTTTATAAAGGAAAAGGAGCAAGGTTGCAACGCGCACTAATCAATTATTTTTTAGATAAGAACACAAAAGCAGGTTATACAGAGGTGCAAGTTCCGCATTTGGTAAATGCAGAATCTGCTACAGCAACAGGACAGCTTCCAGATAAAGAAGGGCAAATGTATCATTCTACTATAGACGATTTGTACTTAATCCCTACTGCAGAAGTGCCAATTACAAATATATTTCGTGGAAATTTAGTGCTAGAATCAGATTTTCCAATTACCCTTACAGGTTATACTCCTTGTTTTAGACGTGAAGCTGGGAGTTATGGAGCGCATGTTCGCGGTTTAAATAGATTACATCAATTTGATAAAGTTGAAATTGTACGAATAGAACATCCAAATAATTCTTACCAAGCCTTAAACGGAATGGTAGAACACATCAAAGATATTTTACGTGAATTAAAATTACCGTATAGAATTCTACGTTTGTGTGGTGGGGATACAGGTTTTACCGCAGCTTTAACATTCGATTTTGAATTATTTTCTACAGCTCAAGATAGATGGTTAGAAATTAGTTCTGCGTCAAACTTTGAAACTTTTCAAGCAAATAGATTGAAACTTCGTTTTAAAAACAAGGAAGGGAAAAGCGAATTAGCCCACACCTTAAATGGAAGTTCTTTAGCTTTACCTCGTGTTTTAGCAGGTATTTTAGAGAATTATCAAACAGCAGACGGAATTAAAATACCAGACGCTTTAGTTCCTTATTGTGGGTTTGATATGATAAACTAATGTTCAGTTGCAGTTTTAAGTCAGTTTTTAACTAATTACTAAAAACTGCAAACTAGAATTAATTAGCTACAATCGCAATCATTAATCTTTTATATTTATTCATCTCTAAAAGAGCATTGAAATAAGCACTAATCTGGCCGTCTTTCATAAACTCAATTGAATTGTGTTTTGCGTTTTCGTATTTGTTGGTTAAATCTTTCATAATTTCTTTTTGATTGGTTATTTACAGTATAGACAACTTCCATGCCAAAATGTTACAAGAGAACATTCAAAAATAGATTGGTTTAATAAAAATTTAACATTTAGGATGATTATCTTTGAAGTTATGAAGCACTTTTTAGTTATTATTTTTCTGTTGATGAGCACCTTTTTAGTTGCTCAGGATTCAGCTCAAAACGATTCTTTCTTGGCTGAAAATTATTTTAGACAAGGGGAATACGAGAAAGCTACTCAGATTTATAAGAAATTGTATGATAAAAGTGAATTTAACACCACGTTCTTAAACCGATTAATTTCTTGCTATCAAGAAACAGGTAGCTTTAAAACTGCAGAAAGCTTACTTCAAAAAAGAATCAAAAAAAATGCTTCTCATACGTATTTGTTTGTTTTTTTAGGATACAATTATCAACAGCAACAGCAACAAGAATTAGCAAACAAAAATTACCAAAAAGCCATAAATTCTTTAAATAAAAACACGGTTTATGGAGGGCTAATTGGGCGCCTTTTTAAAGAGTATAATTTACTAGACAATGCAATTTTTGCGTATGAGAAAGCAATGCAAGGAAACTCAAATGCAAACTATAATTTTCAAATAGCTCAGATTTATGGAGAAAAAGGAGCATTCAAAAAAATGTTTGAATCGTATATAAATATGGTTGATAAGAACCAGGGTTATTTAAACTTAATTCAACGATATACAAGCAAATATATTACGGATGATTCAGAAAATGAAACCAATATCTTATTTAGAAAAACGCTTTTAAGAAAATCTGTAAGCAATCCAAAAAACGAGTGGAACGTCTTATTAAGCTGGTTATTTGCACAACAAAAAGAATACACAAAAGCACTCATTCAAGAAAAAGCATTGTACCAAAGAAATGCTTCTGATTTAAATGCAATTTTTGATTTAGGCATCGTTGCATTTGAGCATACTGACTTTGAAGCTGCTTCCTTGTGTTTTGATTTTATCACCGAAAAATCCGTTTTAAAAGAAGAAAAAATTGACGCCAATTTATACCTCTCAAGAATAGCTATTACGAACAAAAATCCTGAAACTGAACAATTATTTCAATCGTTATTCAGTGAATTCGGAATAAATACAGCTACGCTAAAATTACAAGTTGAATATGCTAATTTTTTAACGTTTAGTAAAAACGAACCACAAAAAGCGAATGTTATTCTAGAAAGAGCATTGACTTTTTCTCGCACAAAATTTGACAAGGCAAGAATTAAATTAAAATTAGGAGACGTGTTGGTTTTTAGAGAAAAATTTAACAAAGCATTGCTTTATTTTTCTCAAATTCAAACACAATTAAAAAACCATGAACTGGCGCAGCAAGCTCGTTTTAAAGTGGCACAAACAAGCTATTTTAAAGGTGATTTTACATGGGCAAAAGCACAACTCAAAGTATTAAAAGGCTCAACAACCCAGCTCATTGCAAATGACGCTGTCGCTTTATTTTTAAAAATCACAGACAATGAGCCTGTAGACTCTATTCCTTCAGGGTTAAAACAATTGGCAAGAGCAGAGTTGTTATCTTATCAGAATAAAAATGATGAAGCTTTAGCTGAATTAGAAAACCTATTTACATCCAAAGATATTCTTGTAAATGGCTTGGTTCCTGGAGAAGTAATTTATGATGATGTACTATTTTTTCAGGCAAAATTATGTATCAAACAAAAAAGATATGAAGACGCAATTTTAAGTTTAGAAAAAATAATTGCTGCTGATAATCAAGGTTTTTTAACCGATGATGTTTATTACCAAATGGCAGAATTATATAACTACAATTTAAAAAATATTGAAAAGGCTAAAGAGTATTATCAGAAGATTATTTTTGAACATTCTTCTAGTATTTACTTAGTTGAAGCGAGAAAAAAATTTAGAAAATTAAGGGGAGATACCATAAACTAATAACATCGACAAGGTTCTTGAAGCCTTGCAGGATAAAAAAACATAAATGTACATATACAACGTAACTATAAATATTGATGATTCCGCTTATAATAAGTGGTTAAATTGGATAGAATCTCACATTACAGCAGTCTTAAATACGGGTAAATTTACATCCGCAAAACTTACGGAGGTTTTGGTTGAAGAAGAAATGGGAGGCAAAACGTACTCGATACAATATAGCGCAAACACAAGAGAGGATTTAGACGATTATTATAAAGAAGATGCTGATAGATTCCGTTCAGATAGCGTCAAAAAATTTGGAGATAAAATGTTAGCTTTTAGAACAGAATTAAAATTAATAAAAGAGTTTTATCCAAAAAATATGAGTAATTAAAGTGAGTCTATTCCTTTATAAGGATTAAAACAACATTGGCTTTAGTGTCTTTATTAACCCTTTTTAATTTACCTCTTCAAGATGATAGGCTATTTATTTTTAAACTTTCTTTAAAATTATATCGTTTTCAAAATTGTGTAAATATATTGAAATTGATTGAGCAGAAAGTAGCAAGAATCCTTAAATTTCTTAGCATTCGGTTAGTTTTAAAACTCTATAAAAATCAAAAGTTATGCCAATTTTTAGCTGTACATTTGTTATTAAGTCTTAAAAATATCATAGTGTCTGTAAAAGCAAAAAAACATTTAGGTCAACATTTTTTAACGGATGAAAGCATTGCCAAAAACATTGCAGATGCTTTAATCGGATCTGAATACAACCATGTGTTAGAAATTGGCCCAGGAATGGGTGTTTTAACGAAATACTTGTTACAGAAAAAGCCCAAAATTACTGCCATAGAATTAGATAGAGCCTCAGTTGCGTATTTGAATGAAACATTTCCTTTAGAGCACATTAAACTTGATACAACAAAGAAGCATTTTGAAGTTATTGAAGGTGACTTTTTAAAGAAAGATATTCAAGAAATGTTCAACAAAGAACAAGTGGCAATTATTGGTAATTTTCCCTATAATATTTCAACTCAAATTGTTTTTAAGGCCATTGAATATAGAGAGTTTGTACCTGAATTTGCCGGTATGTTTCAAAAAGAAGTGGCGATGAGAATTGCAGAAAAAGAAGGGAGTAAAGTCTATGGAATTCTTTCTGTTTTAACGCAAGCTTTTTTTGATGTAGAATATCTATTTACAGTGCCTCCAAACGTGTTTAATCCGCCACCAAAAGTAGATTCGGGAGTAATTCGATTTACCAGAAAAGAAAATTATACATTACCAGTTGATGAAAAATTATTTTTTAGAGTCGTAAAAACAGCCTTTAATCAACGAAGAAAAATGTTGCGCTCAAGCTTAAAATCATTCAATCTTTCAGATTCGTTAAAAGAAGACCCTATATTTACGAAACGTCCAGAACAATTATCTGTTTCAGCTTTTATTTTACTCACACAAAAAATAGCAGATCATGGCATTTGAAATCACGGATGAATTTTTAAATCACCTATCAAAACTTATTAGCTCGAAAAACGATAATGCAATAACTTCGTTATTTGAAGAAGTCCATTTTGCCGATATTGCAGAAGTTTTAGAAGAATTAGATTTTGAAGATGCGATTTTTATTATTAAACTTTTAGACAGTGAAAAAACGTCTGAAATTTTAACAGAATTAGACGAAAATATTCGTGAAAAAATTCTTGAAAACTTATCTGCAAAAGAAATTGCAGAAGAAGTCGAAGAAATGGATTCTGATGATGCTGCAGATATTATTGGAGCGCTTTCAGAGGAGCGTCAAGAACGTGTAATCAATGCGATACAAGATGATGAGCTTGCTGCAGACATTAAAGAGCTATTGTCATATAAAGACGATTCTGCAGGGAGTTTAATGGCAAAAGAGCTTGTAAAAGTCTATGAAACTTGGACGGTTGCAGGTTGTATGCGAAGAATTAGAGGACAAGCAAAAGACGTTACTAGAGTCCATTCGATTTACGTTGTAGATAAAGAAGATAAATTGGTTGGGAGATTGTCTTTAAAAGATTTAATTATTGCAAAATCTGATCAGAAAATTGCAGACATTTCTAAATCAAAAGTAGATGCTGTTAATGTTAATGAAGATGATGAAGAGGTTGCTAAGATTATGATAAAATACGATTTAGAAGCAATACCTGTAGTGGATGATAATAATGTTCTAGTTGGTAGAATTACCATTGATGATATTGTTGATGTCTTAAAAGAAGAAGCGGAAAGAGATTATCAAATGGCTGCTGGTTTAACCCAAGATGTAGATTCTGATGACAGTATTTTAGATTTAACAAAAGCACGTTTACCTTGGTTATTTTTAGGCTTATTGGGAGGTGTTGGCGCTTTTATAATTATGGAAGGATTTCAAGGTGTATTTACTAAGTATGCAACTTTATTCTTTTTTACGCCTTTAATTGCGGCAATGGCAGGAAATGTTGGCGTACAATCTTCTGCAATTATTGTACAGGGTTTAGCAAATGACGATGTAAAAGGCAGTATAAAGAGTAGGCTTTTTAAAGAAATGCTTTTAGCAGCTTTAAATGGTGTTATTTTGGCACTATTTTTATTCCTTTTTGTTTGGATTTATGAGGGAAAAATAGATGTTGCTTTGGCTATTTCTGTTTCTCTTGTTGTTGTTATTATTATTGCAGGTTTAATCGGTACGTTTGTACCTTTATTTTTAAATAAAAGAGGCATCGATCCAGCAATTGCAACAGGGCCTTTTATTACTACAAGCAATGATATTTTTGGAATTTTAATTTATTTCTTAATTGCAAAACTTATTTTAGGGATATAAAAAAAACCTCCCCAAATTAACAGAAAGGTCTTCTCCTTTTTCTTTAGAGATAAGCCCGTAAACTCATTTCAGCAAATGTTCCCGTTTTTTATAGAATCAAAATTCTACAATACAAACATACTTATAACAAAGAGAATAATTATGCGGAAAACCGCAGTTAGAATTGCGGATTTCCGCAATTCTAGTATTAATCTATAATTCCTAGTTCTTTTACCTTTAATATTAAGTCGGTATTATTATTCGCATTTAAATCTGTTCTTAAATTTGCTAATTTTGCTTCGATAGAACGAAGTTTAATTCTCGTTCCATCATTTTTTTTAATAATCCCTTCTAAATTACTAATTTTAGCGTGATTAGGAAGCGCTTTTAAAATCTGTATAGCGATGTCATCCATTTGTATCTTAACAATGTTTCTGTACATTATTTTTTGATGTATTTCATGCGTATAGTAATATTCACCGACTAACATCTTTTGAATAGCAAAACCTATTTCTGTAGCATTACACTTACTTTTTAATAAATATGAATTTGGTTTTAAATTGCTAATTACATTATATACTCTATTGGTTTCTGTATGCCCTGTAATTACTCCTATTTTAATATCGATTTCGTCATGTATAATCGCTTTAATCAGCTCTTCCCCTCCTTGTAAAATAGATTGATCCGTAATGTTATCGAAACTTAAATCAGTAAACAAAAGTTGAAAAGGGTTGCTATTTATATCCGCTTTTATCAAATTAAAAGCAGCATCGCAATTATTAGTTGTAACCACATCAAAATCTCCGACCTCCTTTAAAGAACATAAAATTCCTTTTATTACTAATTGGTGATCATCTACAATTAAGATTCTTATTTTATTATCCATTTTTAGATATTTCAATTGTTGTTTTTGTTCCTTTTTCAATTTCACTTTCAATAGAAAAAACACCACTAATTTCCTCAACTCTTTCCTTTAAATTCTTTAAACCAATTCCGTTTTTCTTAACCTTAAGATCAAAACCTTTTCCGTTATCAGAAATTATTAAAACAATTGCTTTTTTAGTTTCATTAAAACTTAAAATTAAAACTGAAGCTTCTGCGTATTTTTTAGCATTTTGAATACTTTCTCTTATTGTTAAGAACAAGGTTCTTTTAATAGAATTGTTGATTTTCACCCAATCAACACTATCAATTTCTTCGACTTTAATTCTAAAACTTGTTTCAAAATATTCTGATATTAGATTAATTATTTGATCTTTAAAAGAAACTTGATTAAAACTTTCACTACTTAATTGATGTGATAAATTTCGTACATTTTCATTAATAACATCTAACTTTTTTGCATCTTCTAATTGATTGGTTTTCGCCAACTTTAAACGCAACATTCTTATGTCTCCAGCAACCTCATCATGTAAAGATTTTGCAATTTGTTGTCTTTCTTTTTCTCTAACTTCTACTTGTTGTAATTGGGCTTCAAAGAGTATTTTTTTTCTTCTGCTTGAAGCAATGTTTACTCCAAAAACAATAACCAGAAAACTAACTCCAGCTGCTAGCCAGCCAATTATTTTATATTGTTTCTCCGTTTTTATTTGTAGTTCATGTCTTTCATTCTCTTGCTTTAAACCAGCGTTTTCTTTATCCTTTTTTTCAGTTTCGTATCTAACTTTTGCAAACTGGTTTTTTAAGTTTCTCTCCCTATTAAATAAACTATCGTTTAATTTTATATAATCTTCTAAATACTTTTTAGCAGTTTCTCCTTTAGTTAGCTGTGATAAAAATTTTAAACAGTCTAAAACTTGTTTATTGTTTCTTGTTTTTTTTCCTAATTCTAAACCTTTGTTTGCATGTTTTTTTGCTAAAGAGTATTTTTTATTCTTTAAATATGCTTCAGCTAAAAAACTATGTGAAACACTTTGTGAATAAAGGTTTTTAGTTTTTATTCTGCTATTTAAAACTATTTTATAGCCTTCTATTGCCTTTTCTGTTTTTCCTTGTATAAAATATATGGAAGATAAGTTGCCCAAAAGAGTTTGGTATTGTTTCGGGTGTTTCATTTCTAGACTATCAGAATTTAACCCTTCTTTAAACAAAGAAGTTGCTTTTTTAAAATTCCCTTCATCTTTAAAGGTCATTCCAATATTACTCAATAAGGTTAAGTAATTTTTTTCTCTTCTATCTTTAACAGGATTAAACTTATAAATTTCCATTGCTTTTATATAATAACCTCTCGCTTCTTTAGGCTTTTTTAAGTAACCTAAAGCGTTTCCTAAAGATTGGTATAAAGAAATTAAAGTTCTGTGTTTTTTAATAGGTTCTATATATTTTAAACCTTCAATCGTTGTTATTTCGCAACCTAAAAAATCTAACTCTTTTACTTGTAAATCAGCCATAGATAATAACCTTCTCCCTATTTCAATAGAATCTTTTAGAGCTATAGAAACATTTTTTGATTTATGGTAATAATAAAAACTACTATCTAAATTATTTTTTATCTTATGATTTAAAGCTTCTAGATGATATGCTTTTGCTAAAGAAAAAGAATCTTTCTTAAGTTGAAAGTGTTTTAGTAATTTGTTTATGGAAAATGTTAGCCCTAAAGTATCTTTGATAAAATAACTTTGTTTTGCGAACTCAATACTTGTTTGTTTTATAAGAGAGTCTATTTTCAATTCTTCAGAAAGCAGCACCGCTCTTTTTAAATATGAAAATTTGTATGTTCCTTTTGCGTTATTTATAAAGAAAGCAATAGAATCGATGTTATTATCAAAGCCTTTCTCTTGAGAAAAAACAGAAAAACTTACTAAAAAAAAAAGAATTATTGTTTGTAAAAAACCAAAAAACTTGGTTTTTTTATAGAATTTATATTTACTCTCTTTCTTTAAAGGTTTCGAGCTAATTAATAATTTTTCTAAATTATTACCTCCTAAGTTCATTTTAAATATCTTTTTTTTTAAAAGTAGAAAAATAGAATTAAAAACCTAGTGTTTTATTTCATTTTCTGAAATAAATCCCACAAAACGACACCTGTAGTTACAGAGATATTTAGTGAATGTTTTGTGCCTAATTGTGGAATTTCAATACATAAGTCAGCAGCATTAACCACTTCTTGTTGTACGCCCTTAACTTCATTTCCCATAACAATTGCATACTTTTCACCTTTTACTGGATAGAAAGTGTTCAATTTTGTACTGTTTTCTGCTTGTTCAATGGCTAAAACTTTAACCTTATCGTTCTTTAATTTCTCAACCAAAGACAACGTATCTTCTACATATTCCCAATCAACAGATTCTGTTGCACCTAAAGCTGTTTTATGAATATCTTTGTTTGGTGGCGTTGCACAAATACCACACAGGTATATTTTTTCTATCAAAAAAGCATCAGAAGTTCTAAAAACAGAACCAATATTATTTAAACTTCTAATATTGTCTAAAACGACAATTAAAGGTGTTTTTTGTATGGTTTTAAATTCATCAACCGAAATTCTGCCTAACTCGTTATTTTTAAGTTTTCTCATATTTTGTGGATAATTCACTAACAACTAAAAATGAACAACTAATCACTTTTTTCTATCTTCGCAAAACTAACTGAAAATTTCTAAAAATTTGGAAAAATCCAATCCTAAAAAGGTAACCCCTTTAATGAAACAATACAATGCAATCAAGAAGAGATATCCTGATGCAATGTTACTTTTTCGTGTGGGGGATTTTTATGAAACTTTTGGGGAAGATGCTAAAAAAGCTGCCGGAGTTTTAGGAATTACATTAACAAAACGTGGAGCAGGAAGTGAAACAGAAACAGCTTTAGCTGGTTTTCCGCATCATTCTCTAAATACCTATTTACCTAAATTGGTGAAGGCAGGAATGCGTGTCGCCATTTGTGATCAATTGGAAGATCCAAAAATGACAAAAACCATTGTAAAACGTGGTGTTACAGAGTTAATTACTCCCGGAGTTTCTTTAAATGACGAAGTTTTACAAACCAAAACAAATAACTTTTTAGCAGCTGTCAATTTTAATAAAAAACAACTCGGAATATCATTCTTAGATGTTTCTACTGGTGAATATTTGGTTGCACAAGGAAATGCAGAATACATTGATAAACTATTACAAAATTTTAGTCCAAGTGAGGTTTTAGTTCAAAAACAACACAAACAACAGTTTTTAGAGCTTTTCGAAAACAGATATTATACGTTTTATTTAGACGATTGGGTTTTTCAATCTGAATACGCAAACGAAACTTTACAAAATCATTTTGAAGTTAAAAACTTAAAAGGTTTTGGAATTCAGGATCTTAAAAACGGAATTATAGCTGCCGGTGCAGTCATGTATTACTTATCAGAAACACAACACAATAAGCTAAAGCACATTCAATCTATAAATAGAATTGCAGAAGATAATTATGTTTGGATGGATCGTTTTACGGTTCGAAATTTAGAATTATACAATCCTAATTCAATCAATGCCGTAACGCTTTTAGATGTTATTGATAAAACCATTTCACCAATGGGCGGAAGGTTGTTAAAACGTTGGTTGGCACTTCCTTTAAAAAACATTGATGATATTAAAAACCGTCATGAATTGGTTAAATTCTTCATAGATTCTGATGCCTTTTCGCAAACAGTAACCTATCAATTAAAACAAATTTCTGATTTAGAAAGATTAATTTCTAAAGTTGCCACTGGTAAAGCTTCCCCTAGGGAAATTGTCTTATTAAAAGACTCTTTAAAAGCCATTTTACCAATAAAAACATCCGCAGAAAAAAGTAAAAATAAAACGGTAAAAGAACTCGGCAATCAACTACATAGCTGTTCGGAGTTAATTAGAAAAATTAATGAAACATTATTTGATGATTCGCCTGTAAACATCAATAAAGGAAATGCAATTGCGGCTGGTGTTCATCAAGAATTAGACGATTTACGAGCAATTTCATCTACTGGAAAACAGTATTTAGATGAAATGTTAGCGCGTGAAACTGAAAGAACAGGAATCTCGAGTTTAAAAATTTCTTTCAACAATGTTTTTGGATATTACATAGAAGTTCGAAACACTCATAAAGACAAAGTTCCTGAAGAGTGGATACGTAAACAAACCTTGGTAAATGCAGAGCGTTATATTACTGAAGAACTAAAAGAATACGAAACGAAAATTTTAGGTGCTGAGGAAAAAATTCAGAAATTAGAGCAAGAAATTTTTTCTAAATTATTGCAAGATATCATTCAATTTGTGCAAATTGTGCAAGAAAACGCCCAAATTATTGCAAAAATTGACTGTTTACTCTCTTTTTCTGTTTTAGCGATTGACAATAATTATGTGCGCCCAATGATGGATGAAAGCACCGATTTAGAGATTAAAAATGGACGACATCCTGTAATTGAGAAACAATTGCCAATAGATCAAACATATATTGCAAATGATGTTGTTTTAAATAGAAATCAACAACAAATAATTATGATTACTGGGCCGAATATGTCTGGTAAATCAGCCATTTTAAGACAAACAGCATTGATTGTTTTGTTAGCGCAAATGGGAAGTTATGTACCTGCCCAAAATGCAAAAATCGGAATTGTAGATAAGATTTTTACACGAGTTGGTGCAAGTGACAATATTTCTATGGGCGAATCTACTTTTATGGTAGAAATGAACGAAACCGCATCTATTCTAAACAACCTTTCTGATAGAAGTTTAGTCTTGTTAGATGAAATTGGAAGAGGCACTTCTACATATGACGGAATTTCGATTGCTTGGGCAATTTCTGAGTTCTTGCATGAACATCCATCAAAAGCAAAAACATTATTTGCTACACATTATCATGAACTAAATGAAATGACTGCAACTTTTGAGCGTATTAAAAACTTTAATGTGTCTGTAAAAGAACTGGAAGATAGCATTATTTTTCTACGTAAACTGATTTCTGGCGGAAGCAATCATAGTTTTGGTATTCATGTAGCAAAACTCGCTGGAATGCCAAATATGGTCATTCATAGAGCGAATAAAATATTAGCACAGCTAGAGAAAAATAATAAGAATTCGGAAGTAAAAGATGTTTTAAAACAAACACAACATGAAGAAATGCAGCTCAGCTTTTTTCAGCTAGATGACCCTTTGTTAGAAAATATTAAAGAAGAAATTTTAGCGACTAATATTGATACACTTACCCCAATTGAAGCCTTAATGAAATTGAATGAGATTAAGCGGATGTTGATGAAGAAGTAAAGACGATACTTTCTTTCTATTAAATTGGTTATAAAACAATAATTCCAAAACTAAACTCATTTAATAATTATTTCAAGGTTTATAGACTTTTCACATTCAATAATCTATTCCTTGATTTTGTATAGCTTCTATAAATAACATCAAATTCAATCAATTCATTAAAGCAATAAGGGGTGTTTTTGGAGCTTCCTATAATTTTATCTCCATTATTTAAAACGCCCTTTTCACGGTCACTTATAAGTGGACTATATTCAAGAGAAATAACCTCTTTATATAAAGGAACTAGAATGTTTTCGTTTGCTAACAAGCTAGCATAACCGGTGGCTCTATCGAAAACAAAAATACTTGCGTTAATTGTATTAGATCCTCTAGATTTTTTAAGGAGGTTTGTTTCTACATAATACATAAACTTTGAAGAGGGTCTGCATTCATATTTCTGCTTAGAAAGAATCGTAATTACATTGATTTCTTCTAAATTTAGTTTTATTTCTGGGGAATTACTTTCTTTTTTAACAAAAGAAAAGATAGTTATTAAAAAAACAACTAAAGCTGTAATTTTTTTCAAAAAACTCATGATAACTAATTTTAAAACGATGTCTAGAAATATATAAAATAAATAAGCATTTGTCAATCCTCATAAATGGTGAAATTTTTATCTCCCTATAAACAGGTAGAAAACTACCTGTTTATAGGGAGATAAAAAAATAAAAAACTGATTATTAGTGTTTTAAAAACTGTTGTTTTATAATTTAATTCATCTTTTAGCACGAACATAATAAATAAAAAATCTTATAAACGCCAGTTTAAGTGTTTGTAAAACAAAAAATATAAAAAACAACAATCTATTGAGCTCCTACTTAAGTTCTAATTGTTCCCCGAAACACTTTTTTTTATATGAATATTCCATTTCTATTTTCAAGAAAACCTGTTCTATAAAGTTCTTATTTACAATTTGCAAAAAAAAAAAATTGCCAAGTTTATATCACATTTAATATTTATCTTTGTGGGAGTATGAACTTAACTTTTTTATTTATTAGTGGTCCAGAAATAATGGTAATTATGTTAATTGTCGTTATGGTTTTTGGTGCAGATAAGATTCCAGAAATTGCTAGAGGCTTAGGCAAGGGAATGCGTCAAATTAAAGACGCGACAAATGACATTAAAAAAGAGATTAATGATAGCGCTAAATCTTCTGATTTAGAAACAAATGTTGATAAAGACATTCAAAAAGAAATTAATAAAGTAAAAGACAATATTGACGATCTAACTGGGCCAATAAAAAGACATTTATAAAACGTCTGCTTCCCTATTTCACTCTACTAATTGTTAAACCATCTCTTATTGGCAGTAAAACAGTTTCTATTCTATCGTCAGAATTCAACAGTTTATTGTATTCTAAAAGCATCTTAGTATCTAGATCTTTAGGGTTTAATGCTTCAACAACTTTACCGCTCCAAAGTACATTATCAGACAAAATAATTCCTCCAGAATTCATTTTATCAATTATTAAATGAAAGTAATTTACGTAGTTAGATTTATCTGCATCAATAAATACTAAATCAAATTTTTCATTAATTTTCGGAATAATTTCAAGAGCATTACCAACCTTTTGTTCAATTTGATTTCTAAAGCCTGATTTTTTAAAATATTTATTTTGTAACGTTTCTAATTCTTCGTTTTTATCAATCGTTATAACTTTTCCTTTGGATGATAATCCTTCTGCTAAACAAAGTGCAGAATAACCGGTATAAGTCCCAATTTCTAAAATATTTTTAGGCTGAATTAACTTTGAGATCATAGACAAAACACGACCTTGAAAAGGACCACTTAACATTCTAGGGTTCAATACTTTTTGCCAAGTTTCTTTACTTAATTCTTGTAAAACTTTCGGCTCTTGTTGTGAATGATTTACAACGTAATCATCTATTTTATTTGGTAAAAAATGCATTTTTTATCTGATCGAACTCAGTCGAAAACTCTTTAAATTATTAAAATATTAACCTCTCGAAAGCTACGCTTTTAATTTTCATTAATGCTTAAGAGAATAAAATCAAAACACAGCATCTATATACATTCCGTTTCAATATAGTAAGAAATCAAGAAAGGTTTTGAAAAACCGAAAGAATAAACTAGACTTTAAACTCTTTTATTTGTTTTTTTAATACTTCTTTATCTATCTCCGAAAGATGATTAATTTGACCTTTGCAGGCTAAAGATTTTGCCTTAAACAAATCTGACATTCTTTTGTTTTGATTCGTATAAAGTCTACAAATCTTACAACCTAAAAAATGTAAGTTTAACTTAATTTTCTCAAAAAAAGAAGCTTCTTTGTACTGGCTTTTGTCACAAATAGTTGTTGCTTCATTACAAGTTATGTGTAATTTTTTAAACATCTCTTAATTATTAAACCAATTATCTTCCATACATTTTCTTAACTGGGTTCTGGCCCTATGGATGATAACCCATAAATTTGACGACGTAATACCCAACTCCTTACAAATTTCTTCAGTTTCAAATTCTTGAATGGTTTTCATTCTAAAAACCAAAGCATATTTTTCTGGTAAATTATCAATACAAATATCTAATTGCGTTTTTAACTCTTGGTTTTCTATTGCTTTCTCTGAGGCATTATCCCAACTTTGTGGTACACGTTCTTCAATCCAACTTCCTTCATTTTCTCCATCGTCGTAAAAACTCATTCTAACTTCTGCTTGTCCTTTTTTTGAATTAATTTTTCTATAATGGTCTATTACTTTTCTTTTTAGAATCGATATCAACCAAGTTCTCTCTGAAGCTTTACCTTGAAAATTTTTACCCGATTTTAGGCCTGCAAAAAATGTTTCTTGTACTAAATCTTTCGCTAAATCACCATCATTAACACGCACAACAGCATAATTAAATAGATAATCTGCGTAATTATCTATCCATTTATCGGGGTTTAAAGTAATTTTTTCTTGAAGCATTTTTTTGTTTAAATATCAAATATAGGCCTATTTTTTGTCTTTTAAAGCCTTGCAATTATCTCTTCTTCTTATATCAACTAAATAAATGATTTTCTTTTATTATGAAACAACTAAAAAGAGTAAGCGCCAAAATAATAAAAGTTTATACCAACTTTAATATTCTCTGAAAATGAATTTTTCTAAATATCTTTTTAAGAGTATTATTCTGATTTATAATTATTTACCATAATTTTTCCGTGTCCATTATTAAATCATTTAAAAAAAATAACCGCCATTTTAGTAAAAAGAAATTAACGAAATATTATCTAGTAAGATATCTATTGATATTTCTTACTTTTACCCCATTCAATATATACAAAATATGTCCGTAGCAAAAAAACAGTACAAAAGAGTTACCGTAAAATCTTTGGTAGAAATGAAAGCAAATGGAGAGAAAATTTCCATGTTAACTGCTTACGATTATACGATGGCAAAAATTTTAGACAAGGCTGGTCTAGATGTGCTTTTAGTAGGTGATTCTGCTTCGAATGTTATGGCAGGTCACGAAACTACTTTGCCAATTACTTTAGATCAGATGATTTATCATGCAAGTTCTGTGGTTAGAGCAATTGAGCGCTGTTTAATTGTGGTCGATTTACCTTTTGGTAGTTACCAATCTGACCCGAAAGAAGCTTTGCGTTCTGCTATTAGAATTATGAAAGAATCTGGTGGACATTCCATAAAACTAGAAGGTGGAAGAGAAGTTAAAGAATCTATAAAACGTATTTTAAATGCTGGAATCCCTGTAATGGGTCACTTAGGATTAACGCCTCAATCGATCTATAAATTCGGAACCTATACTGTTAGAGCAAAAGAAGATGAGGAAGCAGATCAATTGATGGAAGATGCTTTAATGCTAGAAAGAATTGGATGTTTTGCAATTGTGTTAGAAAAGGTTCCTGCTAATTTAGCTAAAAAAGTTGCAGAAGCAATCTCCATTCCTGTAATAGGAATTGGCGCTGGAAATGGGGTTGATGGACAGGTTTTAGTAACCCACGATATGATAGGAATGACACATGAATTCAACCCTCGTTTTTTACGTAGATATTTAGATTTATTTTCGGATATGACAGGCGCTTTTGAACAATATGTTACCGATGTAAAAAGCAGAGATTTTCCTAGTGATAAAGAGCAGTATTAATTTAGAGTTTTAGATAGCTAAACAATTGTTATGAAACAGAAGCACCGTTATTAATTTCTTTTGATTTAGGTTTTATTTAAAAAGGGTTGGAAAATCTTCAAAATAGTTTAGAGTAAATAATAAAAATAATGTCTCGTTTTGTTTCCATTATAAAAATATAACTATCTAATAATCCAGCAATCTATTAATGAAAATTCTACATTTAGACACAAATCACGCTCTTTTACTCAAGCAACTCGGCGAATTAGGGTTTACAAATGATGAAGATTATACTTCTTCAAAAAAAGAAATTGAAGCAAAAATTAATTTGTATGATGGGTGTATTATTAGAAGTCGATTTTCGATTGATAAAACTTTTTTAGACAAAGCAACAAACCTAAAATTTATTGGTAGAGTTGGTGCTGGTTTAGAAAACATTGATTGTGATTATGCAGCTACTAAAAACATCGAATTAATTGCGGCTCCTGAAGGAAATAGAAATGCTGTCGGTGAACATTCTTTAGCAATGCTTTTATCTCTTTTTAATAAATTAAACAAAGCTGATAAAGAAGTTAGAAATGGAATATGGTTGCGAGAAGAAAACAGGGGAATTGAACTTGATGGAAAAACCGTTGGCTTAATTGGTTATGGAAATATGGGGAAATCATTCGCAAAAAAACTACGTGGTTTTGATGTTAATGTTATTTGCTATGATATAAAAGCAGGAGTCTCTGATGTAAATTGCAAACAAGTTTCTTTATCAGAATTACAAGAAAGAGTAGATGTTTTAAGTTTGCATACTCCACAAACTGAGCTCACAAAGAACATGGTAAATACTGATTTTATCAACGGGTTTAAAAAGAATTTTTGGTTGATAAATACTGCACGAGGAACATCGGTCGTTACGAATGATTTAACTGATTCTTTAATGGCTGGTAAAATATTAGGAGCTGGTTTAGATGTCTTAGAATATGAAAAAACATCTTTTGAAAACCTTTTTTCTGATGATAAAGTGCCCGAAGCTTTTAAATATTTAATCAATTCAGAAAATGTAATTCTGTCTCCACATGTTGCGGGTTGGACTATTGAAAGCAAGGGAAAGCTAGCACAAACAATTGTCGATAAAATTAAAACGAAATTTTGTTAACTTTTAACACTTTTACTAAAGGCTGGAAAAGCCTTTTAAGTTGACGTATGCAGGAGTATAATAAAATACAATTATATTGTACTGATTATTAGTTAATTAACACTTATTAATCCGATTAAAAAAAAATTACATAGATTAGTGGCTTACTTTTTAAAACTGATGAGTATACTGCTAATTGTAAGCAAAAAGAAAAAATGCGTCTAGAATAACTGGTGAAACTAAAACAGGTTTAATTGAGTTTACTAAAGAAGCAAAAAAAAGAAATTAAAGAAGTGGCTGAAAAATAAAAATTTCTTCAAATATTTTTTGATAAATAAGACAACTATAATAACCAATTAAAAATTAATTAAAATTAATGAAACTACTCTCTGATTACCCAGCAGAAGTTTTAGTACTTCTTTTTTTAACCGTAACCTTTTTACAATCTGGAATAGACAAACTACTAGATTGGAAAGGAAACCTTTCTTTTATCACCACACATTTTAAAAATTCTCCTTTAAAAAATAGTGTGCCCCTATTACTATTCGTAATTTTAATTTTAGAAATAGCCTCTGGCTTATTAATGCTTTTTGGAGTTTATCAATTATATACCTCTGGAATAAAAGAAATTGCTTTACTAGGAGCGGAGCTTTGTGCTGTGGTTTTAATTTTTTTACTAATTGGACAACGTCTTGCAAAAGATTATGCAGGCGCAATGTCTTTAACTGTCTACTTTATGATTACACTTTTTAGTATTTATTTATTAAATAGCTAAAACTTATTGTTACATATAACAACAATAAGTAAATTCTATAACAAAAGCCCTTAAAATTCGCGTTTTAAGGGCTTTTCTTTTTTTAATAAGGTGTTTATATTATTAACGAGTAATACTTGATACTTGTCTTTTTAAAATCGTTTTTTACTGCTTTTTAAGCACATAAATTAAAGAAGAGTATTCATTGGTGCTTCTTGCTTTAAAATTTGAAACAAAACCTCTGTAAAAAGATTTTAAAGGATTCATTTTTCCAGACTTATATTTCTCACTTAAAAGAGAAACATAATAGCCATCAAACTTCATTGGGATTGTTTTTTCAACAACCATATGTACTTCAGAAAATAGTTTAGAAATTGATCTTTGAGAAAAATGCCATAAATGTCTTGGCACATCAAAAGCAGCCCAAAACTCTTTGTAATAATTTGCATCATCACTTTTAAAATTAGGAACTGCAATTATTAATCGCCCATCATCAGCAAGTAAACTATGTAACGCTAAAATATATTCTGATAAATTTTCTACATGCTCTAAAACATGCCAAAGTGTAATTACATCAAAATTTGTGTTTTTAAATTCTGATAGATTTTCTTGTAAATTAACTCCTTTTTTATAGGCAATCTTTCTAGCGTTTAAACTCGGCTCTATTCCTGAAACTTTCCAGGAATTACTTTTACAAACTTTTAAAAAATCTCCTGTTCCTGCTCCAACATCTAAAATATTTTTCGATGAAGTTTCAAAAGAATTAATCAGTTTTAATTTTCTTTTTAAAGTGATGTTTTTTACTGCTTGATATGCCTTATCGAGTAAACTCTTTTTACTGTCTGTATGAGAAATATAATCTTCGCTTTTATAATAATCTGCTACGTTTTCTGGGACAGGATTTGTAACCAACATATCATATTCATTGTTTATCATAACTTGATAAACCTCATCAGAAACAGTGTGATCTTTACAACTTAAAAAAGGTTGTAAATTTTTATAAAAGTCTTTTTCTTTTTCCATTTACTATGAATTGTTTCACGAGGAACATCTTAATAAAATATTGCTATTTATCTTCCCATATACACCAATAGAACAGAAATATCACTTGGTGAAACCCCACTAATCCTACTTGCTTGTGAAATTGAAGTCGGTTGTATTTTACTCAACTTCTCTCTAGCTTCATAAGACAGAGATTGTAGTTTTTGGTAATTAAAAATAGCTGGTATTTTTACGTTTTCCAATCTATTTAATTTATCAGCATTGTTCTTTTCTTTATCTATATACCCTGAATACTTTAGATGAATTTCAGCTTGCTCAATAACCTCTTTATCAATCTTGTTGTCTTCTAAAAAACTACTTAACTTCTTTAGGTTTTTAAAATCAGAAAAATCTAATTGTGGTCTTGCTGCAATCTTAAACAACTTCATAGATTGATTAATCAAAGCCAAATTCTTAGCTTCTAAAATTGGATTCATTTCTTCTTGACGAACACTAGTCTCGTTTAAAAATTTGATTAATAAATCTGTTTTGCGTTGCTTTTCAAGAACTCTATCCATGCGCTCTTTTGACGCTAAACCAAGTTCATACCCTTTCGGAGTTAAACGTAAATCTGCATTATCCTGTCGTAACAAAGTTCTATATTCTGCTCTAGAAGTAAACATTCTATAAGGCTCTTCCGTACCCTTTGTAATTAAGTCATCAATTAAAACAGCAATATATGCTTCATTTCTTTTTAAAATAAAAGGCTCTTTCCCTTGAGTTTTTAATGCTGCGTTTACACCAGCCATTAATCCTTGAGCAGCTGCCTCTTCGTAACCAGTTGTCCCATTTATTTGACCTGCAAAAAACAAGTTTTCAATTAGTTTTGTTTCAAGCGAATGCTTTAATTGGGTTGGCTGGAAAAAATCATATTCAATTGCATATCCATATCTTAAAAATTTTACGTTCTCAAAACCCTCTACAGCTCTTATTGCTTTATCTTGAATGTCTTCTGGAAGTGATGTCGAAAACCCGTTTACATACATTTCAACAGTCGTCCACCCTTCTGGTTCTACAAAAATTTGATGCCTGTCTTTCGTTGCAAAACGATCTACTTTATCTTCAACTGAAGGGCAATATCTTGGACCTGTAGATTGTATTCTACCATTAAACATTGGCGATCGATCAAACCCTTCTCGCAACAAATCATGTACCTTCGTATTTGTATAGGTTAAATAACAAGAACGTTGTTTCTTCAAAGCACTTGTCGTTGGTAAGTATGAAAATTTTTCCGTGATTTCATCTCCAGGTTGTTCTGTCATTTTAGAATAATCTAAAGACCTACCATCCACTCTTGGAGGTGTTCCAGTTTTCATTCTTCCTGACTCAAAACCCTTGGCAACTAATTCTTCAGTAATGCCTGTAGAAGCTCCTTCACCTGCTCTTCCTCCTCCAAAACTTTTATCACCAATATGTATTAATCCATTTAAAAAAGTTCCTGCAGTTATAATAACAGTTTTTGCTTTAATCTTTAGACCTAAAGCCGTTTTTACACCGATTATTTTATTGCCGTCAAACATCAAACCATTTACAGAGTCTTGATAAAAATCTACATTTTCTGTTTGTTCTAACATCGTTCTCCAGCACTCTGCAAACTGCATTCTGTCAGATTGCACTCTTGGGCTCCACATAGCAGGGCCCTTCGATTTATTAAGCATTTTAAACTGTATTGCTGTCTTGTCTGTTACAATTCCGCTATAACCTCCTAAAGCGTCGATTTCTCGCACAATTTGACCTTTAGCAATACCGCCCATTGCTGGATTGCAACTCATTTGCGCAATATTTTGCAAATTCATTGTAACCAATAAAGTGTGTGCACCCATGTTTGCAGCAGCTGCGGCAGCCTCACTTCCTGCGTGACCTCCTCCTACTACAATTACATCATATGTTGTTGAAAATAAACTCATTCTCTTATAGTTCCACGTGAAACTTTTATTTTATTTAACTGATTGTCAGTTACTTATTATTAATAAAGCGCTGTTTTCTGCATTTCTCATTTCAGTTTTTTCTACGTCAGATTTATCTTTAAAACCCATGTAATGCAGAACTCCATGAATCATAACTCTGTGTATCTCTTCTTCAAATGAAACCTTAAAATCAGCTGCATTCTCATTCACTCTTTCTACAGAAATAAAAATATCTCCAGAAATTAGTTTCCCTAAAGAATTATCAAAACTAATAATATCCGTTAGTGTATCATGTTGCAAAAATTCTACGTTTAATTTATTTAGATATATATCGTCACAAAAAATATAATTAATTTCTCCTATTTCAAAACCTTTTTCTAAAACGACTTTTTCAATCCAATTTTCTAAAAGATTTTCGTCTTTTAATTGAAATAATGTTTCGTAATTAAATGCAATCATATTAGTCTTTTTTTATGTCAGAAAAATAAGCTCTAACCTTCTTTTTATAGTTTTGCTGCAAAGGTAATGATTGTCTATTTAAAATCTCTATTTGATTGTAAAACTGCTTTTTAAATTTAAGTGCTTTTGTTTTATTCTTTTCAAATTCCTTTTGATTTGCTGTAGATTTTCGCTTTTTATCTTTTCCTTGCTCAAGGGCTGCCTTGTCTAACTTAAGTAATTCATAGTTTAATTGTTGCATTTTTTGAAGCGTATTAGAATTAAACCCTTTATCAAGAATTTCATTTTCTAATTGCTCCATCGTTTTTAATACTTTTTTTGCTGCAGTATTTCCACCTGGTTTACCACCTTCACCTTCTTTAATTGCATCTTGAAGTGCTTGTCTTAATTGAGATTGTTGCTTAAAAATCTCATACAATTCACCATCTAAATCGTCATTAGAGTTTCCTTCACCTTGACCTTTTCCTTTTCCTTTTCCTTGTTTCTTTCCATTTTGCCCAGATTCAACTCCATCACCATCTTTACCTTTCTCTCCTTTTTCTCCAGGGCTGCCTTTTTTACCGGGCTTATCACCCACTTTTCCTTTACCTTTTTCTCCGCCCTTCCTCATACCATCCTTCATCTTTTTAGATAACTCTCCTTGCTTTTTAATCAAATCTGGTAAACTAAAACCTTGGCCTTTTCCTTTCTTTCCTTTGCCCATTTTCATAGACATTGCATTTTGCATGCTATTTAAAATATTACTTAAATAATCGGCTAAATTATTAGTAGCAGTCATTACATAGCGTTGATTAGATATCCCTTGAGGAAATCTGTTTTCAGAAAAGTTTTCTAAAGACAAATCTAAATTATAATGCGCAGAAGATAAATCATCTTGAATTTTAATTGATATTTTTGGAAGACGCATCGATAAAAC
>JBNMNZ010000003.1:0-21537 GCA_051276605.1 Polaribacter sp.
CTATTTTTAATAGCCATAGCCAACGCTTCTGTGCAAAGAGAAGTCTTCATGTTGTTATCTAATTTATAGCCCATAATTTGCTTCGAATATGCATCTGTTACTATTGCTAGATAATTGTGTCCATTGTTTGTTTTAATGTATTTTATATCGCTTACCCAGAGCTGTTCTGGTCGATTAGGAACTTGGTCTTTAATTAGGTTTTTATATTTTTTAAACATGTGTTTAGAGTTTGTAGTTGTGATGTGATTTTTAGTTTTAGGCACTAACAGTTTACTAAGCCTTAAGAAGCTTTAGAATTTGTCTCTTCCTATTTTAATATCGTCTTTTATAAAGTCTTGTTTGAGTTCGCTGTATAGTTTAATACCACCAGTTTTAGAACCTACTATTTTACGGTAATCTTTGACCATTGTGACAAGTTTTTGATGGTCTATTTGTTGTTTTTGTTGGGTTTTGAGTCGTTTGTAGAAGGCTTGTTTAGATATCCCAAAGCACTGATAGAACCACTTTCTTTTAAACGGTTTTTCTTTTTTAACGCTATCTCTTTTGATACTATTTTGGGCAGCGAATTTTATGACATATCCACGCCTGTAATGATTTCCATGTCTGCAATGATATCTTGTTGGAAGTCTTTTACAAACTCCAATTCTTCGATACGTTCCTTTAATTTTTTAATTTCATCTAGTTTACTTATTCCTGTATTTTGTTGTACTAAAGTACTATATTTTTTAATCCAATAGGCAATTGTAGTTCTAGGAACATCATATTTTTTAGAAGCAAAGTTGGTAGAGATTTGACCATTTTGAATTTGGTCAACGACGAATAATTTAAGTTCTAAAGTTACTTTTTCGTATGTTTTTTTTCGCCAGGGTGTTTTTTATGTTTTCATAAGTGACTATCATTAAGTGTTTAATTTTTAGTCAACCTATTTCAGGAAAGTACAAAACTGTAATTACCTACACAAAGCCCGTTATTGGCGGTCAGTTTTTAGAAGCTACTTCTAAAGAAATGCAACTAAAAGATGGAGAACCGTTAACAGGTTGTTATATTTCTTTGCAAAGTGAAAGTCATCCAATAGAATTTAAAAATATAGAAATTTCTAAAAAGGGTCCTATATGTTCTTTTTGAAGATTACTCTACAATTAACTTTCCTTTCATCAATGCATAATGTGCGGGAAAACTACAAATATAATCGTAAGTTCCAGCATCAGGAGCAGTAAATTCAATTGTTGTTGTTTCTCCTCCACTAAGCATTTTTGTATGCGCTAGAACAGCGGAAGATCCTACTGGGATATAGTCGTTTTCTTTTGAGGCTGCAGCTTTAGATGCAAATGTAGAAAGTTTAATTCCTTTATTTAAAAACACCACATTATGTCCCATGATTCTTTTATCTAACTTTCCTGTGTGTGTTAAAGTCAATTTTATTTTCTGACCTGCTTTTACTGTAATTTTTCTCAGGTTAAATTTCATTCGATCATCTGTAATCATTGAAACGTTTACAACCCCATTGGAATCTACCACAATCATTTTTTTCTTTGCTACAACTTTAGCTTTGGTTACAGTAGTTTTTTTTACTTTTTGTGGAACTTTTTCCTCTTTACTTTTGCCACAACTTACGAATAAAGTGATGCATACAATTGCCGTTAAAATAACGTTCATTTTTTTTAAATTTTTCATAGTACTAAGTTATTACTTTCTCTTATGATAGCAAAATAAAATTGAATGAAACCCTTCTAAAAGAATACGGTCTTATTTGTTTTTTTTTGAAGAGATTTACTTCTAGGTACTGTAGTGAATGTCTCTAAATTAATTTAGTTATTTTTTTACTCATGGGTTTTGTCATTGAGTAAAAAACATCGATAAACATTCCGTTTTCATCAATTAAATATTTTTGAAAATTCCATTTTACTGAAGAATTCTTCTCCCCGTTTTTAGCCTTTGTTGTTAACCACTGGTATAATTTATGTTGCTCTTTTCCTTTTACTTTAATTTTAGCTGTTAACGGAAAATCTACCCCAAAATTCAAGCGACAAAAAGTTTCAATTTCAATTGCTGCGCCTGGTTCTTGGCCTCCAAACTGATTGCAGGGCAAACCAATAACCACTAAATTGTCTTTGTAAGTAGTATACAATTCTTGCAAGCCTTCGTATTGCTTTGTAAACCCACATTCAGACGCCACGTTTACAAATAGCATTTTTTTCCCTTTGTATTTGTTTAGGTCGATAATTTTACCGTCTATGCCCTCAATTTTAATATCGTAAATAGATTCTTTTACAACTGTTTTACCTTGTGCAGCTGCGCTTATATAATTAATTAGAAGTAAGAGATATATTATTTTTTTCATAAAATGCTTTTTTGTATTTTTAAATTATTGTAAATATAATGATAGAATTATAACAAATTTAGTACGTGTAAAAGATGCATTAAAAAAACAAACTTTTTTATTTTTAGTAGCAAATTACATTTAGCCATTTATAAACCGTACAAGTTATAAATGAGAAAATTCGTAACCATCTTAAAATAAATGAATTACGAATTTTAATGTGTACTCAAGGTGGGAATCGAACCCACACTCCCGAAAGAACTGGATTTTGAATCCAGCGCGTCTACCAATTCCGCCACTTGAGCTAGTAAATAAATTAGACTGCAAACTTACTAAATATTTTTAGTTTTTAAAGTGAAAAAATAAATTTCAAACTCAATAAATAATTTCTATTTTTGTGTTCTTACAACAACACAACAAAAAACAACTAAATGCCTACGAATCAACTATCACCAAAACTCTTTGCATGTAGACAAAGTATCGTTTTGGCAGAAAAAATTGCCAAAGAATACAACACTACATTAGGAAATGTAAATACTACTTATTTTAGCGACGGAGAATTTCAGCCTGCTTTTGAAGAATCTGTTCGAGGAAGAAGAGTTTTCATTATAGGGTCAACTTTTCCGAATGCAGACAACTTAATGGAAATGTTGCTAATGTTAGATGCAGCTAAAAGAGCATCAGCAAGACACATTACTGCTGTTATGCCATATTTTGGTTGGGCAAGACAAGATAGAAAAGACAAACCTAGAGTTGCAATTGGAGCAAAATTAGTGGCAAATTTATTGCAGTCTGCAGGAGCTACAAGAATTATGACGATGGATTTACATGCCGACCAAATTCAAGGTTTCTTTGAAAAGCCAGTAGATCATTTGTTTGCTTCAACTATTTTTATGCCTTACATAAAAAGTTTAAAATTAGATAACTTAACGATTGCATCCCCAGATATGGGAGGATCTAAGAGAGCGTATGCATACTCTAAGCATTTACATTCGGATGTTGTAATTTGTTACAAACAGCGTAAAAAAGCCAATGTAATTTCACATATGGAATTGATTGGAGATGTTCAAGGAAAGAATGTAATCTTAGTTGACGACATGATTGATACAGGAGGGACATTAGCACATGCAGCCAATTTAATGAAAGAAAGAGGTGCTTTAAGTGTTAGAGCAATTTGTACGCACCCGATTTTATCAGGTGGAGCCTACGAAAAAATTGAAGATTCTGCTTTAACAGAGTTAATTGTTTCAGATACAATTCCTTTAAAGAAGAAGACTTCTAAAATAAAAGTGGTATCTTGCGCGCCATTATTTGCGGATGTTATGCATAAAGTGCAAGACAATACTTCAATTAGTGGACAA
The DNA here is from genome assembly GCA_051276605.1 of Polaribacter sp. Lineage (GTDB taxonomy): Bacteria > Bacteroidota > Bacteroidia > Flavobacteriales > Flavobacteriaceae > Polaribacter. Next base: position 3,682 of record JBNMNZ010000003.1, read on the forward strand.
TTTTTAATGTAAATTTTTAATAAAGAAAGTAATGAAATCAATTACAATTAAAGGATCAAAAAGAGAAAGCGTAGGTAAAGTAGCAACGAAAGCCTTACGTAATGCTGGTATGGTTCCTTGCGTTATATACGGAGGAAAATCACCAATACACTTTTCAGCAGAAGAAAAAGCGTTTAGAAACTTGGTGTACACTCCAAATGTATACACAGCAAGTATTAACGTTGATGGACAAAAAATAGCTGCAATTTTACAAGACATTCAGTTTCACCCAGTAACAGATAGAATTATTCACGTAGATTTTTATCAGTTATTTGATGAGAAAGAAGTTACAATGAAGATTCCTGTGAAATTAACAGGGACTTCTCCTGGGGTATTAAATGGTGGTTCTTTACGTTTTACAAACCGTAAATTAAAAGTAAAAGCATTACCAGCTAATTTACCAGATTCTGTAACTGCAGATATTTCTGGGTTAAAAATTGGTAGTAAATTAGTTATCTCATCATTGTTAACTGATGGTTATACATTTATGCATCCAGAGAACACTGTTGTTGTGCAAGTAAGAACTTCTCGTAACGCAACTGCTGAAGATGAAGCTGAAGAAGAAGTAGCTACAGAAGCTGCTGCAGAATAAATTTTGCAAACATAATTTATAAAAAGCGTTACAAATCTGTAACGCTTTTTTATTTTAGTATTTTTACCAAATGAGACTAAGAAACTTCTTTTGTAAATTATTTGGTATAAAAGTTGAAACTAAAGATGAATTGATGAAGAAATTTTTAATTGTTGGTTTGGGTAATATTGGTGATAAATACACGAATACACGTCATAATATAGGTTTTAAAATTATTGATGAGGTTGCCGATGAATATAATGTAACTTTTGAAACAGAGAAGTTAGGAGACGTTGCTACCTTTCGTTTTAAAGGAAGAACTTTTATCCTATTAAAGCCAAGTACATTTATGAATTTAAGTGGAAAAGCTGTAAAATATTGGATGGATAAAGAAAATATTGCTGTTGATAATTTATTAGTTGTTACAGATGATTTAAATATCGATTTTGGCACTATAAGGATTAAAGCAAAAGGAAGTGATGGTGGCCACAACGGACTTAAAGATATTCAAGAGAAATTAGGAACGAACACCTACCCAAGGTTTCGTTTTGGAGTCGGTAGTGATTACTCTAAAGGCCGTCAAGTAGATTATGTTTTAGGCGAATGGAATAAAGAAGAAACGAGCCTCTTAATAGAACGTTTGCCAATGTCAGCAAAAATAATTACTTCTTTTGGCACAGCAGGTTTAGCGAATACAATGAATACTTTTAATGGAAAGTAAACAGCATTCTCAAAATAAATAGTTAATTTTGATTTGTAAAAATAAGATGCTATGAGAAAATTAATTTTAATTCTTTGTTGTTTATCTTTTTTCAATTGTTTTTTTAACAATGAAAATACTTCAGAAGATCCATTTTTTTCAAGCTATGATCCAGTAGTGCTTGCAATTACTGAGTTTGAAAATTCGATTGTATTACAAGATATGCAGCCTGTAATGGAGGCTTCAAAAATATATATTATTGATACTTTTATTTTCATCAATGATCAAAGAACAGGTTTCCACATTTTTGATAATTCAGATCCTACAAATCCTATTAAAAAGAAATTTTTGAAAGCGCCTGGAGCCACAGATATTGCGATTAGAAATAATGTGCTTTATATAAATCAGGCAACAGATTTGGTGGTATTAACCTTCGATTTTAATGCGTTAACCGCCGTTGTAAGTAAAAGAGTTAAAAATGTATTTCCGGAATTACTCTCGCCACATGGTGAGTGGTTTTATGAAGAAGGTAAGGTAGTTGTTAATTGGATTGAAAAATAAAAGTTATGATAAAGAAAATAATTATACTCTGCACCATTACTTTCTGCTTGATTTCTTGTGATCAAAATTCCAGTGATTCAGCTCAAAATTCTCAAATTTCAGATGGTCAAGGAGGTTCTTTAGCCACATTTTCTTTAAAAGGAGAATACTTATATACCGTAGACTATAGTAATCTATCGGTCTTTAATATTGCCAATGCGACAAGCCCTGTTAAAGTAAATACGATTAATGTTGGTTTTGAAATAGAAACCTTGTTCGGTTTTCAGGATTACTTATTTATTGGTTCGCAAAACGCCATGTATATTTATGATATAGTCAATGCAGAACTGCCAAAAAAACTATCTCAATCAAACCATTTTAGAGCTTGCGATCCTGTCGTAGCTAATGGAACAAATGCCTATGTAACCCTGCATAGTAATGCTGCTTGTGGTGGCGCCGTAAACGAATTAAAAACCTATGACATTACAGATTTAGAAAACCCGATATTATTAAACTCAAGAGGTTTAACGCAACCTAAGGGATTGAGTTTGTACGGTACAGATTTTTTGTTGGTCTGTGACGATAGCGTAAAGATTTTTGATGTTACAGATCCGAGTGACTCAAAATATTTAGAAGAAATACCAACAATTGGTGCTATCGATATTATTATTAGGGATAATAATGCTTTTATCATTTCAGAAAATAGTATTGCGCAATATCAATTGGATATGACTAATATTACAAACTTTAAAAAGATTAGTGAATTTACTTTTTAGAAGTAAAAGACATCGCATAAAAAAAGCCATCTTACTTAGATAGCTTTTTCTTATTCGGACTGTTTTTTATTATTGTCTAGTAAAACTAATACTAGCTTTAATCTCAGTAGTTATTTCATCTATTATTTCTTCAATTTCTTGTGAGAAAGCAATAGTAGTTTCATTAAATGTTTCAATATCTAATGTGCCTTCTATAAAATCACCTCCTGTAGATGAATTAAAAGTAATTGTGTTATTTGTCGTGTTTAATTGAAACGAACCCGAATCAGAGAAATCTATTATTTCTGTATTGGTCACTGCGCTTCCAACTGCAGGGGTTATTATAGAAACAATTCTATATTGCCCAGAAGCCGTATAAGAACTATTTGCGTTTAAAACAAATGCAACTTGAAAAGTGTCACCTGTACTTGTTGATGTAGCTATAGTAAATGGCACTGAAACACCAGAGACATTTGTTATAGATGTTACTTTTGTGTCTATGCTTAGACTATTAATATTATAAGTACCTGCTAAATTTGCATTAGAAAGCAAAAAAGGAGGTGCCCCTTCAGAATCACTGCAACTCGTAATTGAAGCGGTGATAAATAGCACTAAAATGTATTTAAGTAATTTCATAAGATTTTTTGTTAAAGATAATTATTGTTTTGAATTGATTATTAAAAAAACATCAATTCTCACTAGCAAACCATTCTGCAAAACTTGTATCGGTCTCTTGCAGCTTTATAGCGTGTAGTTTGATGTTTTTCGGTAACCTCATTTTTATTTTTTCAGCAAAATCAATCACCATCATCTCACTTGTTGGCTGATAATCGACTAAAATAACATGATGATCTCTTTTTTGTAATTCTTTTGCTAACTCTAAATGAGGTGTATTTTTGTTAAAGACAGTTGCATGATCAAAAATATCTACAATCTCTTCGTTTACAATCTTTTTTAAATCACTAAAATCAATCACCATTCCAAATTTTACATGGGTATTGTCTTTAATAGGCTCTCCAGAAACGGTTACAGAAAGTTTATAAGAATGTCCGTGAACATTTTTACATTTTCCGTCATAGCCATATAAAGCATGACCCGTTTCAAAATTAAACTGTTTGGTAATTCTAATTGTGTTCATTAACGTTTGTTTCTAAATTTGTTGTAAAAATAAACAATAACCAAGCCTATTGCTAATACTAAAAATAAATAATCTCCTCCCATTTTTGTAATTTTATGTTCTTAATCTACTAAAAAATCTTGTAAAATATCAGCAATCTTTCTGTTATCAGATAATTGCGGAATCTTATTTTGTCCTCCAAATTTACCAATAGATTTCATATATTCATGAAAACCACCTTTTTTAATTTTTCTAATAATTAATGGGCGTAATATCTTTCCTTCAATTAAATCAAAATAATAAATATTTTGTGTTTGCATTGAAGCATCAATTTTTGAAGCAAAAGCTTCTAAATTTAAGGGCTCATTTTCAAATTCTATAAACCATTCGTGATATGGTAACCCATTTTCAGGATTTACTTGAGGTGCCACTGTAAACTCGCTAATATTAATACTTGTTTCTAAAATTGAATCGTTTAAAGCTTTCTCAACTTCCTTACCAATAACATGTTCGCCAAAGGCGGATATAAAATGTTTGATTCTTCCAGTAACTTTTATTCTATAGGGTTTTGTTGATGTAAACTCTACAGTGTCACCAATATTATATCCCCAAAGACCTGCAGTTGTATTTAAAATAATTACATAGTTCACGCCAATTTTTACATCTTTTAAAGAAATTCTTGTCGGATTTTCATCAAAAAATTCAGTTGAAGGAATAAACTCATAAAAAATCCCTGAGTTTAATTGCAACAACATTCCTTTTTCTGTTTGCGAGTCTTGATAGGCAATAAAACCTTCTGAAGCAGGATATAATTCTATATAATCTATTTTTTTACCAATTAAACTTTCGAACTTATTTTTATAAGGCTCAAAATTTACACCTCCATAAATAAAGAAATTAAAATTTGGATACAATTCTGAAATTGATTTTCCTGTTTTTTCAATCAGTTTTTCAAAATACATTTGTACCCAAGAAGGAATGCCACTAATCACTGACATATCTTCATTAATAGTTTCCTCTACAATTGCATTTACTTTCGTATCCCAATCTTCAATACAGTTGGTTTCCCAACTTGGTAGTCTATTTTTTAATAAGTACTTTGGAACATAGTGTGCCACAATTCCACTTAACCTACCCAATTTAACGCCGTTTTTATCACTTAAAACAGGGCTTCCTTGTAAAAAAATCATTTTACCATTTACAAAACTCGCATCCTTTTTTTCTGCGATATAAAACAGCAAGGCATTTTTTGCGGCTTTGATATGAGTTGGCATAGATTCTTTGGTGATAGGAATGTATTTAGCCCCAGAAGTTGTGCCAGAAGTCTTTGCGAAATAAAGCGGTTTTCCTGTCCAAAGAACATCCGATTCACCAGCAACAATTCTATCAACATAAGCTCTTAACCCTTCGTAATCAGTAACTTTTACACGGCTTTTAAAATCATTATACGAAACAATATTTTTAAAATCATGATCTAATCCAAAGGCAGTGTTTTTTGCTTTAGAAATCAGGTTCTTAAAAACTTTGTCTTGTGTTTTATGAGGGTTATTTGCCCATTTAAGAACTCTTTTCGTCGCAACTTTGGCAAACGGAATTGCAAATATAGATTTTATGCTCATTATTTAAAATCGATGAAATTTATAGGATTTATTGCATAACCGCCACTCCAAAGTTCAAAATGAAGATGTGGTCCAGTTGTTAGTTCTCCTGTAGATCCAACACTTGCAATTACTTCGCCTGATTTCACAAAATCGCCTTGTTCTTTTAACAGGTTTCCGTTGTGTTTGTAAACAGAAGTATAATTATAGGCGTGTTTTAAGATAATTACATATCCAGTTTCTGTTGTCCAGCCAGAAAAAATAACAGTTCCATCTGCAGTAGCTTTTACAGCTGTATTTTTTTTAGCAACAATATCAACAGCTAAATGATTTTTTTGAGAATCAAAACCTTGAGAAACTGAACCATTTAAAGGAGCAAAAAACACAATTTTTACATTCGTTTCTGCATTGTTTTGAATTGGAAAACGATCTTGACTTTCTATTTTTTCTCTAAAAAGAGAATCTTCTCTGGTTGCACTTAACAAACTATCTTGTATATTAATTCTTTCTAATAAGTTTATAGAATCGATAGCTTCTGCTTCAATTTCACCAGTTAAAATAGGTTGTAATGCTTTTGTAAAGTCTCGTAAAACGTCTAATTTTCTTTTTAACGAATCTGTTTGAAAAGCCAGTTTTGTTGCTTTTATTTTTAAGTCTGTAGATGAATAGCCAGGAATGTACTCTTTTATAGGTGTAAACGTGATGAAAAATGTAGTCACTAAAATTAATAAAAAGGAAAAAACACCCCCCAGAACGAATATGTTTAATAAAGATAGTTTTAAAGAAAAACGCTCTTGAAAAGTATCCTCATTTAAAACAACCAACCTGTACTTGTCAGTTAGTTTTTGTTTTAATTTTCCTTTTTGTTTGTTTTGATTCTCCAAAAAATGTGTTTTGAGTGCTTTTAATTACAACGTAAAAATAGCGAAACTATTTTTTATAAAAATTCATTTCATCTATGTATTCCCAAACTTCTTCGGGTAATAGCGGTTTAATATTTTTATTCTCTTTAATTCCGTTTCTGATCATTGTTGATGAAATTTGCACAATTGGCGCATCAACTTTATGAATCTTTGGATGTTTTTTAAATTGATGTTCTACGGTTCCTTCCGCAATTCTTGGATACACATAAATATGATGGTGCTCTATAATAGTTTCATAATTTTTCCATTTATGAAAACCTTTTAAATTGTCTTCTCCCATAATTAAACAAAATTCTTTGTTCGGGAATACTTCAGAAATATGTGCTAATGTATAAACGGTATAATTTGGTTGTGGTAACTTAAACTCAATATCAGAAGGTTTAATTTTAGAGTAACTTTCTGTTGCTCTGTATACTAATTCAAATCGATGGTTGTTTTCTAATAAAGAATTTTTCTTTTTAAAAGGATTATGAGGTGTTACAACCATCCATATTTCATCTAAATCTGAATGTTCGACCATGTGATTGGCAATAATTAAATGCCCTACATGAATTGGATTGAAGGTACCAAAATATAATCCTATTTTCATTTTATTTGAGATGATAGAACAAAGAAATTTCTCTGCCTTCTTAATTATTTATTCTTTATTTTCTTTTGGCTCTAAGAAATCTGAAACTAATTCTTCTGCTTCCTTTAAAGCAATATCTAGTTCGTAATTTTTAATAATTTTATCAAATTGCGGAGCAGTTGCTAATTCTACAGAAGCTTTTGCAATTCGCATATTTATTTTTTCTTCACTTTCAGTTTTTCGTTTTTTCAAACGGATTTTCAACTCGTCGACACTAGGTGGTTTCACAAAAACAGACAAAGTTTCTTCTGGATATTTTTTTTTGATACGCAACCCTCCAACAACATCAATATCAAAAATAACGTGTTTTTTCAATGCCCAAATACGGTCAATTTCACTTTTTAAAGTTCCATAGAAATTATCTCTATAGACTTCTTCCCATTCTAAAAATTGGTCGCTTTTAATATTATTTTTAAATTCTTTTAAAGAGATAAAATAATAGTCTTCTCCCTCTTTTTCAAAACCTCGAGCTTCTCTAGAGGTTGCTGATATAGAGAACTCTAAATTGAGTTTTTCTTGTTTTAATAAATGACGAACAATTGTCGTTTTACCTGAGCCAGAAGGCGCAGAAAAGACAATTAACTTCCCTTTAAAATCTGACATTTATAATACGTTTAAAATCTGTTCTTTAATCTGTTCTAGCTCGTTTTTCATTTGAATTACCGCTTTTTGCATCGGTGCGAAATTAGCTTTTGAGCCAGTTGTATTTATTTCTCTTCCCATTTCTTGCACAATAAAACCTAGTTTCTTTCCATTAGAGTCTTCTGTTTCTAAAGTTTGTAAAAAATAATCTAGATGATTTGCCAAACGTACTTTCTCTTCATTAATATCTAATTTTTCTAGATAATAAATCAATTCTTGTTCAAAACGATTTTGATCAGTTTCAACTTTTAAATCATCAATGGCTTTTTGCAAACGCACTTTTACGTTTTCAATTCTATCTCCATCAAAAGAATACACTTCATCTAAATATTTTTTGATATTGGTAATTCTTTCTCTAAAATCTATCTCTAAAGAAGCAGCTTCATCAATTCTATATTGTACAATTTCTTTAATAGCTTCATCAATATTTTGATTAATGAGGTTCCATTCGTTTTCATCTAATTCTTCACGCTCCGTTTTTAATGCATCTGGCATTGTAATTGCCATTTTTAAAAGTGTTACATCATCAGAAGTTCCTGTTTGAACAACGTTTCTTAATTGCTGAATGTATTGTTTTACAACACCATGATTTATTGTTGTAGAAGTTTCATCAGCAGTCATTTCAACAAAAATTGAAAAATCTACTTTTCCTCTCACTAAAGAACTTGCTAATTTTTTACGAACAGCTAATTCTTTTTCTTTGTAGTAAGAAGGTATTCTAACGTTTAAATCTAAGTTTTTACTATTTAAAGATTTTATTTCTATGGTTACTTTTTTGGTTGGCAGCTGTAAAACAGATTTTCCATAACCAGTCATAGATTGAATCATACAATCGTTGTTTTTAAATGAGCAGCAAAGGTAAGTCTTTATTTTGTTGGTTTCTCTACATGTATAAGAACTAAATACACACCTCTAAATATAATAATTGTTATAGAAAATTTGATTATATGTAGAGAGTCACTTCCAACAATTAATGCCTAGGTAGTAGTAATTACTAACTTTAAAGTTAATGGTTAGTTCTTCTATTGTTCAGGTTTCTCTGCACTTTCTATGTCTGTTGTTTCTCTTTTGTTAAAAACTTTTGCTCTAGTATTATCAAAACATAAAAAAGTTGCTATTTTTTTAAATTTTAAATTAATACTTTAATTTTTTGCTATTTGCAAGACACAAATTTTATAATATTACATTTATTATTATAAATTATCAAATGGAAATTCATCACATAGGAGAAAATAATTCGGTTTTAAATACTTTTATTGCTGAAATTAGAGATCACAAAATTCAAAAAGATTCTTTACGCTTTAGAAGAAATATAGAACGAATTGGCGAAATTCTAAGTTATGAATTAAGTAAAAACCTTTCGTATTCTGTTGTTGATGTTGAGACTCCTTTAGGACAAAAGAAAGTACAATTACCATATAATGACTTGGTTTTATGCTCGATTTTAAGAGCTGGTTTGCCCTTGCATCAAGGATTGTTAAACTATTTTGACAAAGCTGAAAATGCATTTATTTCTGCATATAGACATCACCCTAAAGATAAGGATGAATTTGAAATTGTTGTAGAGTATTTTGCATCACCTAAAATAGACAATAAAACCTTATTATTAGCAGATCCAATGTTGGCAACTGGCCAATCTTTAGTGGCAGTTTATGAGGCTATAAAAAAATATGGAACTCCAAAAGAATTGCATATTATCGTTGTTATTGGTTCTAGAGAAGGTGTTGATTTTATTGAAAAAAAATTTCCAAAAAATACCCATCTATGGATTGCCACTATTGATGATGAGTTAAATAGCAAAGGCTATATTATACCTGGTTTGGGTGATGCGGGTGATTTGGCATTTGGAGAAAAATTATAGAAAAAAACCAAGGTAAATACAGCCTATTAAAAAGGCATATAAAACGATGTTTTTAACAATTTTTTTCTGTATTAATTCAATTCCGTTTGCAATAATTACAGAAACAGGAAATAGCACATAAATAAGTTCAGCACCATTTTTTATAGGTAGCAAAACCAAAAATAGAATTCCTATTAGTAAGTTAATAATCAGTAAATACCAACTTCTTCTAAAGGTGTTGCTTACCGCTATTGTTTCTATTGTTTTAAAAATTACAGCAAAAAAAGAGACGATAAAAACACTGATAATAAACCAAAAATATTTTGGAGCTTCATAAATTTGAAAGTCAAGATTGGAGTTAAAACTAAAAAGTTGGGTAAATTCTTGAGTTTTATCAATCCAGAAAAAGTACGTAAAATAAAGAAATACAGGAGTTATAAAGCCAATAAGTGGTGTAAAAATTGTGTGAATTGTTATTTTTTGATGTAAGTAAGTTCCAGTAAAAATTAGGATCAAAAATAAAATAGAGAAAGGCTCCATAATAAATAAAACACCTAGCCATAAACCACTGTCAAATAATTTTTGGATTACTTTTTTAGAGGTTCTAAGACTGTATGTTTTTCGTAAAAAAAGTAAGTAAACAATTCCCAAAATTAAAATTTTGTAATTTGTTAATTCAGGCAAAAGACAAATGATTAAAAGGGTAAAAAGATAGTATGCGTAAGAATTATCAAAAGTTAATTTGTTTTTATTTAGTATAAAATTATAGAAGAAAAAGACGCCAAAGAAGAGTAGTAGTATAAAAGTGCTTTTAAAAAGTTTATCTAGTGTAAAACTATCCTTAAATACAGTAAAAAACACACTAACTGAGAAGCAAATGAAAAATAAAATCAATAAGCCGATAAAATTGATTGGTTTAGTTTTGTTTAAAAAATTGGCTAGCATTGATTCTTTTGTTATTTTTGCAGTGTAAAGATAATTAAGTTATGATAGCAAGCAATATTTTTAAATGGATTGGTAGTTTATTTACTGATTTATTATTCATCCCTTTTAACAAATTACGTTTAGATATTGCCACAGCAGATCTAGGCTGGTGGGTGTCAAACGCCGTGAACTGGATTTTTATGTTAGTTCTATTAGTTTTATTTGCATATTGGATGAAAGAATCTAAGTCTTTCATAAAAGCAGGAACAGAGGATAAAGCATAAATTTACATCTTGGGAAGCAAAAATAAATTGAAACGTTTTAATGAAAATGAAACGTTCAAAAATGTTATTCAACCGACAAGAGAAGAAGTTGTTACTAACTTTTCTTTAAAAGGTAAATGGCATTCTTTTTTTAAAAACGATAATCCTATTGTTGTTGAATTAGGCTGTGGTAAAGGTGAATACACAATTGCATTAGCCAGAAATAACCCAGATAAAAATTTTATTGGAATCGATATAAAGGGCGCTCGTTTTTGGAGAGGAGCCAAAACGGCGCTAGAAGAAAATCTAGAAAATGCCGCTTTTGTAAGAACTCAAATTGAGTTGGTCGATTTTGTTTTTGCCGAAAATGAAGTTTCAGAAATTTGGATTACGTTTCCAGATCCACAAATAAAATATCAACGTACAAAGCATAGAATGACAAATGCTAGTTTCCTTAAAAAATACCATCATATTTTAAACGAAGAAGGAATCATGAATTTAAAAACAGATTCTGAATTTATGCATGGTTATACGCTAGGTTTGTTGCATGGAGAAGGACATGAGGTATTATATGCAAATCATACGGTATATAAAAATGAAGGTGCACCGAAAGAAGTTACAGAAACACAAACTTTTTACGAAAATCAATACTTAGAAGTTGATAAACCGATTACCTACATTAAATTTAGATTGAAGTATTAAACGTCATCACGAAGCTAGTTAAAGTAGAAGCAATCTATGCCTGATTGTCGTTAAATAAAGAAATGCAAATACTTTTCATATCTTTCCTTCATGAAAAAAGCTGACAATTTTTTTGATAGAGTTTATGAAATAGCTCGCTTAATCCCTTTTGGAAGAGTAACTAATTATGGGGCAATTGGAGCTTATTTAGGGGCTGTCAGGTCTGCAAGAATGGTCGGCTGGGCAATGAATAAAGCACATAGTTTAGAAGACATACCTGCACATAGAGTGGTCAATAAACAAGGATTACTAACAGGGAAACATCATTTTGATGGCACAAATTTAATGCAACAGTTATTAGAAAATGAAGGTATTGTTGTTGTTAATAATCAAATTCAAGATTTAGAAAAAGTGTTTTGGGACCCTATAAAAGAATTGAAATAAATTCCACTTATCCATCAATAAATAATCACAATCTATTCACTTTAATTTCTTGTAAGTAAGCTGTATCTTTGTCGTCTAGATTAAATTAAAATAGTCTAAATAGGATCAAATTCATGAGTTTTAAAAAAGAAGACATATACAAGGCATTAGAAACTATAACTGCTCCCGGAGAAGGTAAAAGTTTAGTGGAAAATAAAAATATAACAAACGTTGTTACTTTTGGTGATGAGGTAGAGGTAGATGTAACGATCAGTAATCCAACTTTGCAAGCAAAAAAGAAAATTGAAGCGGAAATTTCAAAAGCAATTAAAGCAAACGTTGGCGAGCAAATTACCGTAAAAGTAAACGTGAAAGTAGAAAAGCCTGCAGCAAAAGAAAATCCGAATCAAATTAGAGGAAAAGAGATTCCAAATATAAAAAATATTATTGCAATTGCATCTGGTAAAGGGGGCGTTGGGAAATCAACAATAACAGCAAATATGGCAATCTCCCTAGCAAAAATGGGTTTTAGTGTTGGTGTGTTAGATGCGGATGTTTATGGACCATCACAACATATTATGTTTGATGTAGAAAAAGCAAAACCACTTTCTGTAAATGTTGATGGGCGTTCAAAAATGAAACCTGTAGAGAATTACGGAGTAAAGTTGTTGTCATTAGGGTTTTTTACAAACCCAGACGAAGCAGTAATTTGGAGAGGACCAATGGCTTCTAAAGCCTTAAATCAATTAATTTTTGATGGTGCTTGGGGTGAATTAGATTTTTTACTGATAGATTTACCTCCAGGAACAGGAGATGTGCATTTATCAATTGTGCAAGCGTTGCCAATTAATGGTGCTGTTGTAGTTAGTACACCACAAAACATTGCATTAGCAGATGCTAAAAAGGGTGTGGCAATGTTTCAGCAAAAAAACATTAACGTTCCTGTTTTAGGAATTATTGAAAATATGGCCTACTTTACTCCAGAAGAATTGCCAAACAATAAATATTATATCTTTGGAAAAGATGGAGCAAAGAATTTAGCGGAAGATATTAAAACAAGGTTTTTAGGTGAAATTCCATTAGTACAAAGTATTCGTGAATCTGGAGATGTTGGACATCCTGTTGCTTTGCAAGAAGGAACTGTTTTACAAAAATCATTTAATGATATTACGAAAGAAATGGTTGCGGAATTGTTAAAAAGAAATGCAAATTTACCACCAACAGAAGTAGTTAGAATTACAACAATGAGTGGTTGTAGTGCAGTTAAAAAATAAATTATGACAGCAGAAGAGACATTAAACAATGTTGAAAAAGCATTAGATGAAATTCGTCCTTTTTTAATAAGTGATGGAGGAAACATCAAGCTACTTTCTATCGAAAATAACATTGTAAAGGTTCAGTTAGAAGGTTCTTGTACAGGTTGCTCTGTAAATCAAATGACGTTAAAAAACGGTGTGGAAGCAACGATAAGGAAGTATGTGCCACAAATTGAAGAAGTAATAAATGTAACCTAGACTCATGTGATAAATATCACATATATGCGTTATTAATTTAGTTATTTTCCGTATTATTTTATTTAGAATTTAATGATTACAACAGATATATTAATTATTGGTGCTGGACCAACAGGATTATTTACCGTTTTTGAAGCAGGTTTATTAAAATTACGGTGTCATTTAATTGATGCATTACCACAATCTGGGGGCCAATGTTCAGAGATTTATCCTAAGAAACCTATTTACGACATTCCTGCATATCCAGAAATTCTAGCGGGTGACTTAACAGATAAATTAATGGAACAAATTAAACAATTTGAACCAGGTTTTACATTAGGAGAACGCGCAGAAACCATAGAGAAACAAGAAGACGAAACGTTTATTGTTACGACAAATAAAGGCACAAAGCACCAAGCAAAAATTGTTGCAATTGCTGGTGGTTTAGGAAGTTTCGAACCAAGAAAACCGCCCATTCCGAATATTATAAATTTTGAAGATAAAGGCGTAGAGTATATTATTCGTGATCCAGAATTCTATAGAAATAAGAAAGTTGTCATTTCTGGAGGTGGAGATTCTGCTTTAGATTGGGCAATATTTTTAACGGATGTTGCTGCATCAGTCACTTTAATTCATAGAAGAAACGAATTTAGAGGTGCTTTAGATTCTGTAGATAAAGTACAAGAATTAAAAGACGCGGGTAAAATTACAATGATAACACCTGCTGAAGTTAAAGGAATTGTTGGAACTGATAAAGTAACAGGAGTTTCTGTAATTCAAAACGGAGGAGCAGAATTTACCATTGAAACAGATCATTTTATTCCGCTTTTTGGCTTATCGCCAAAACTAGGACCTATTGCTAATTGGGGATTAGAAATTGAGAAAAATGCGATTAAAGTAAATAACGCTTTAGATTATCAAACCAATATTCCCGGGATTTATGCCATTGGTGATGTAAACACCTATCCAGGGAAATTAAAACTAATTTTATGTGGTTTTCACGAAGCAACCTTAATGTGTCAAAGTGCCTACAAACGTATTTTTCCAAATAAAAAATATGTAATGAAATACACGACCGTTGGTGGTGTAGATGGTTTTGATGGTACACGTAAAGAAGCACCAAAAGCGGTTATTAAAAAGATTGAGTAAACCAATTATGCCATTCTTACCTAGGCAGAAATCTATACTAATAAAATATTTTTTCTTATCTTAGGTGAAATTAGAGTTATGAATGAAAACGAATTATTAGGTTTACTTTGTTTCCCAAATCCTTTTGATGAACAATTATCAGCTTACGATTTATTGATATTCACTCTAGGTTCTCTATTTTTTATTTCAATCTTACTTTTATATTACAATAAAATTCCAAAAAGCAATTTTTCAATAACTGAGCTAGAGCATCCAATTTATAAAACAGAAGATATTTTTCTACAATCAAGTAGTATCGATGCTAATTTTATAATTACGCAAAGCTCAACATCAACTTGGGTAAAAATTTCAGCGTTTGTACTTATTGCTTTTGTTGTTATAATTCCCGTAGATCAACTTTTTGGTGCAGTAAATTCTATTTACTAGGTTTTTTAAAATATACGTTCCTTTTTGTACCTTTGTTATACGAACTAAATCGATTGAGATGTATTTAGATTTATTATCACATTTAAAATTTCTAATAAAGCGAAACCCTGAATGAGGGTTTACTGTATCAATTTTTCAATGTAAAATATAATAATTGCACGTTCAGAAAAGCATTGTTATATTGTTTTATTAACTCATTAATACATTAGTAAAATGCCTTTTTATCACAAACTAGGTGAAATTCCACCTAAAAGACACACACAATTTCGTAAAAAAGACGGAAGTTTATATTACGAACAATTATTTGGTACTATTGGTTTCGACGGAATGTCTACCAATTCATATCATGAATACAGACCTACAATGGTTAAGAAAATTGGAAAGCAATACTCTGTAAAACCAAAAATTGCCAAAGCCAATAACATTCAATCTTACAGATTTCGTGGATTTCAAGTTCCGCAAGAAGACGATTATTTAGAAAGTAGAAAAATTGTTTTAACAAATTCAGATTGTAATATCATTTTATCGGCGCCAAAAAAATCGACTACAGATTATTTCTATAAAAATACAGATGCAGATGAGGTGATTTTTATTCATAAAGGAAGTGGAAAATTAAGAACCCACCTTGGAAACCTCGATTTTAAATATGGAGATTATCTCGTAATTCCGCGTGGCATTATTTATAAATTAGACTTCGACGATGAAAATAACAGACTTTTTATTGTAGAGTCCTATTCACCAGTCTACACGCCAAAACGCTATAGAAATTATTTCGGACAACTACTAGAGCATTCTCCTTTTTGCGAGCGAGATATCCGAAGACCCTATGAATTAGAAACAAATTACGAATTAGGAGATTTCTTAATCAAAGTAAAAAAACAAGGCGAAATTACAGAGATGACGTACGCTTCGCATCCTTTTGATGTAGTTGGCTATGACGGTTATAATTATCCGTATGCATTTTCAATTCACGATTTTGAGCCAATAACGGGCAGAATTCATCAACCGCCACCAGTGCATCAAACCTTTGAAACCAATGCGTTTGTAATTTGCAGTTTTGTGCCACGTATGTATGATTATCACCCAGATTCAATTCCTGCACCATATAGTCACAGTAACATCGATTCAGATGAGGTTTTATACTATGTAGATGGCGATTTTATGAGTAGAAATGACATCGATCAAGGTCATATCTCTTTACATCCGTCAGGTATTCCTCATGGACCGCACCCAGGAACTGCAGAAAAGAGTATCGGAAAAACAAAAACAGAAGAATTAGCCGTGATGGTAGATACTTTTAAACCTTTGCAGGTTACAGAAGAGGCAATGAAAATTGCCGATGAAGAGTATTATAAATCTTGGTTAGAGTAAAATAATTATTAGAAGCTATTTCCTGCTTTCCTCTATATCTTTTTGTGAAAAACAAAAAGTATGCCGTTGCAATC
Organism: Polaribacter sp.; assembly: GCA_051276605.1. Taxonomy (GTDB): domain Bacteria; phylum Bacteroidota; class Bacteroidia; order Flavobacteriales; family Flavobacteriaceae; genus Polaribacter. Next base: position 19,839 of record JBNMNZ010000003.1, read on the forward strand.
AGGGCTAAACTTGTTTAAAAAAACATAGCTTTAATTAAAGAACTCATTTATAAACACAAAGACGATATAGGTTTTTAAAACCTGTGCCATCTATAAAACAAAAAAATGTCAAAAGAAATAAAGTCAGTAGATTACGGTTTAGAAAAAATATTTGCAGGAGCACAAGACTTTCTTCCATTACTAGGAACAGATTATGTAGAGTTTTACGTTGGTAACGCAAAACAAGCTGCACACTTTTACAAAACAGCATTTGGATTTCAATCCTTTGCCTATAAAGGTTTAGAAACAGGTTCAAAAGATTCTGTGAGTTATGTATTAACACAAGACAAAATCAAATTAGTTTTAACCACTCCTTTAAATAGTAAATCACCAATCAACGATCATATTGTAAAACATGGTGACGGTGTAAAAGTGATTGCTCTTTGGGTAGAAGACGCAAGAAAAGCGTATAAAGAAACCACTTCTAGAGGCGCAATATCCTACATGGAACCAACTGTAGAATCAGATGAACACGGTGAAGTGGTAAGAGCAGGGATTTATACTTACGGAGAAACGGTACACATGTTTGTAGAACGTAAAAACTACAACGGAGCCTTTTTACCAGGTTTTCAAAAATGGGAATCAGATTACAATCCGCCAAGTGCAGGTTTAAAATATATTGACCATATGGTTGGTAATGTAGGTTGGAATCAAATGGATGTTTGGGTAAAATGGTACGAAGATGTTATGGGGTTTGAAAACTTTTTATCCTTTGATGACAAGCAAATTCATACAGAATATTCTGCATTAATGAGTAAAGTAATGTCTAACGGAAATGGTAGAATTAAGTTTCCAATAAACGAACCAGCGAAAGCTGCAAAGCGATCTCAGATAGAAGAATATTTAGACTTTTATGAAGGTTCTGGCGTGCAACATATTGCGGTTGCAACAGATGATATTATTAAAACAGTTTCTCAATTAAAAGCAAACGGAGTAGAATTTTTATCAACACCACCAGCAGCATATTATAAATCAGTTCCTGGAAGATTAGAAGAGTTTAGTCACGAATTAAGAGAAGATATCGAAAAGTTAATGGCACTAGGTATTATGATTGATGCAGATGAAGAAGGCTATTTATTACAAATTTTCACAAAACCAATAGAAGATAGACCAACGTTATTTTTTGAAGTTATTCAAAGAATGGGAGCCCGCGGATTTGGTGCAGGAAACTTTAAAGCTTTGTTTGAATCAATCGAAAGAGAACAAGCAAAAAGAGGAACGCTATAATATAAAAATCCTTCAAGGTTTCAAAGACCTTGAAGGATAATCTTAATAGATAAATGAATGAACCACTAAAGTTAATAATCAACTTAGTTGAAAACAAAAGAAAAGGAAACCCTATCCTTAAAATAGTAGTGTATTCAATCTTAATGTTATGCCTTATCTTAATTCTTAGTTCATTAATAATGCATTTTAGTAAATAAGCAAAGTTAAAAAAAAGTGTTGTTTATTTGTTGTTACTTCAATTTTAAATAAAAAATGAACAGAGACGAAATATTAAAAGCCATAGAAGAAAAATACGATAAACTGGGAGTGCCCGTAGATTCTATGTTAGAGGGTTTACTTTGGAGTACGCCAATTACGTATTGGGATTATATTCAAACAGATGCGCTCCTGGGACTTCAAATTCCAAGAACTACGCAGCCAGATGAAATGGTTT
>JBNMNZ010000004.1:0-18076 GCA_051276605.1 Polaribacter sp.
TTTCGCACAGATTTAAAAAAAACAAAAATTTCAACATCTTTTTTCCCTTCTAATCCGCCAATAAGTGCACCAAGAGAATCAATATTTACAACACCATCAGAAAAAGAATTAAATAATACATCTTTTTGCTTTCTTATTTGTTGCTCTAAACGCATCATATTTTCTCTATGAACCGTATCAAAAGACAAAAAATTATCTTTTTGAATATCTGTAAATTGAAGCTCCTCTATTAAGAAATTTTTTTCTTGTTGATGTCTTTTATTTTCATGCGGTTTTTTAATCAACATAAAAATTAAAACGCCATTCAGAAGTATCAGAATGACCAATAATACAGGAAGTAATTTTGATTTCATAATTATTTATATAAGAAAGATGTAATTTCTGATTGCAAGGAATATTCTTGTGCAAATGTATCTAAACTATTCACTGAATTTTGTTCTTGAAATGAAAAAGCATAAAAGACAGCACTCGTATTTAACAACACCACAAAAGCTAAAGTTGCCAATTGTAAGTTGGGTGTAAACCAAGCTAAAATGCTTGTTTTTTCTTCTTTTTGATTGTTTAATAGCTGAAGTACTTTGTGCTTAAAAAATTGATTGACTTTTACTTCTTCTATAGTCTCTAAGACTTTAAAAGTAGCTGCAACTTGCTGATTAATATGCTCTTTATTTTTCATTTTTATTAGTTCTAAAAGACAATTACTATTTATTTAGATGCAAGAAATTATAAAAACTTGCGAAACCTACTGCTTTCTTAAATTAAAAATCAGAAACGGGTTTAAATATCATTTCTATAAAAATTTTCTAACTTCTCTTGCAATCCTTTTTTGGCTCTAAATAGTACAGATTCTACAGATGACAAACTTTTTCCTGTAATTTCTACAATTTCTTGATAGCTTTTCCCATCAATCTTTGCTAATGTAAAAACAACCCTTTGACTTTCTGGTAAGGTATGTATCGCCTTAAAAATAATGGCTGACTTTTCTTTATTTTCTAATAAAATTCCTGGATGATTGAACTCAGTAAAATAGTTCGTTTTATCTATCGGAATTTCATTTCCTAAGATTGTTTGCATAAATGCAAAACGTTTTTTAGCTTGCTTCTTTCTGATGAATTCCAAACACTTATTTGTTGCAATTCTAAAAATCCAAGTTGATAGTTTAGCCTCTCCTTTAAAGTTAGAAACCGACTTAAAAACGGCTAAAAAAACTTCTTGTGCAATATCTTCTGCATCTTCGTTATTAGGCACAAAAGAAATACAAGTGCTAAATACTCTTTGCTGATAAACGGCTATTAATTTGCCAAAAGCAGCTTGTTTTCCTTGTCTTAATTGATTGATAAATTCTTGTTCTTCCAAATTGATTTCAAAAAAAGTAAACATACAAAAAAACCAGACAAACAAATCGTTTATCTGGTTTCAAGTCTTAAAACTAAAAAAATTACTGTTTAACAACTTTTAAAGTTTGAGTTTTTAAAGCCGATTTTAATTTTAGATAATAAACGCCAGAACTCAAAGTTAAGGTACTTATTACATTGTTTTTATCTAAAGAAACAGGAATCATTTTCCCTGTAATATCATACAATTCAGTTTTTATAATTTCTTCTAAAGCTTCAATTTGAATACTTTCATCAAACGGATTTGGATACACTTTTGCCACAGAGCCAACATTATTTTCAATTGATAAAGTGCTGCATTTTGGGTTTGTTCCGGATACTTTTGTAAAAGTTCCGTTAGCTACGAACCAATTTTGCCAAGCCCCACCGTTTCCAGTTTGCCAATCGTTTAAATCAAAATAATTTGTACCACTTTCCGTTCCTGGAACTTTATAAACTTTTACTGCTTCTCCTCCTCTATTCCAATTTAAAGGATTGCCATCTGTACTATTCTCTGGCGCAAAATTTGTTGTACAATTTGCTTGCAAAAAATAAGCATATTCTTGGTATTTTGGGTGCTCTCCGTACACATACGCTTTGCCATCTTCACCAACGCAAATTGCTGTATATTCATTCGCAGCAATACCAAAAGCCCGTTTATTCTTAGCTTTTACAAAACGCGCTAAAAATACAGTATGTCTTCCATTCTGGTCACGATCATCATAATGTGTATCGGTAATTACATCATTCATAAAAGGAACTTTTAAAAAATCATCATAACCCAAAGTTACTCTTGGATGATACGGATTTGCTTGCGCTACTGCACTTGTTACCGTTCCGTTTTGTGCCGAAAAATACGATGTTCCTAAAATTGCCATTCCTGCACTTGTGCCGCCAATAGCTCCTTTTTTTACATTGATGAAATTATTTAACGCCGTTTCCATTTCGTTATCTTTAAAAAAACGCACATAATCATATTGATCGCCACCTGCAAACCAAATTGCTTCTGCATTTGCCACTTTTTGCAAAACATACGCATCTTTTGCTCCAGCAACATTATTAATTACAAAAGTGGTAACAGAGTTTATAGTAACGCCTAAATCCGAATAAAAATAATCATTATAACCATCACTTCCAGAAGCTCTTAACACAACTACATCGCCGCCATCAGTTTGATTTAAAAACCATTTCATAGCATCACTTTGTTCGGTTCTTCCTCCCATTAAACAAACTCCAGATTTATGATTTGTAGCAACGTCAGTCTCCGTGTTTCCTGTTTTATATTCAACATAATTTTGAGAAAAAGTAAATTGACTAATAAATAATAATAGGAATGTAATCTTTTTTGTCATCATTTATTTTTTGGTATTTAATAATCGATATAACAAAACCGCGGTAATTTTCGCTTTTTGTGCAACCGAATTTAAGTTACCAGTTTCATTAATGGTATGATCTCCAGAACCACCAGTTAAACCCAAACCATCAATCGCCATATCTACATAACCAGAAGTAAAAGAAATATCTGCTGCACCTGCATTTCTTGGATTTACAGCTTCTACTGCACCAAAACCTAAATCTTTACTTACATTATTATACTGTGATAATAATTCTAAATTTCCTTTTGTCATAGCCAAAGGCGGATAAGCTCCTTTTCCAAAAATAATTTTTGCCGTTGTATTTGGATAATTATTATTGATTATTTTCAGCATTGTTTCTTTTGCTTTCTCTAATTGCTCTGGCGATGTTGCTCTTAAATCTCCATGAACAATGGCAGTTTGAGCTACCACATTGTTTTTACCAAAAGTAGTTCCGCCAGTTTCATCTGCATCAATTTCTAAACTAGTACCCCCTAAAACAAAACCCGGATTAAAAGTTAAATCTTTTTCGATGGATAATTGTACATAGAATTCATTTAAAATTCTTGATATTTCATAAATTGCACCTGCACCAATTTCTTTTGTAAAAATTTGAGAAGAATGCGCAGCGTTTCCTGTTACCATAAGTTTCCAATCGGCAGACCCTCTTCTAGCAACAACAATGGTTTCTGTTCTGTTATCTCCGTTTTCAAAACCCAAAGCAATATCTGCCCTTTTTGCAGCATCAATTAAATCTTTTTTAGATAATTCTATCGGATCTCCACTTTTTTCTTCATCACCCGTCATAATAATTTCTATGGATAAATCGTCTAGAATACCGGCTTCTTTTAGTGCCTTCATCGCTAAAATAATAATCACATCGCCGCCTTTCATGTCTGCAACTCCCGGACCTTTTATAATAGAATCATTGACCATTGTACATTCTTGCAACAGACTATCTTCCTCAAAAACAGTATCTAAATGACCAATCATTAAAATTTTCGGTCCGTTTTTCTTACCTTTTTTAACCGCAATTAAATGTCCTGCTCTGTTGTATGCTTCACCAGAAGTTAGTTTGGTTTCAAAACCCAACTGATCTAATTCCGTTTTAAAAAGTGCACCAACTTCTTTAACTCCTTTAAAATTCATAGTGCCACTATTTATGTTTATTGCTTTTTTTAACAAAAAAATAGCATCATCAATATTTTTATCTACATATTTTACGATTCGTTTTTCTGTGCTACTTTTTTGAGCAAATACAAGTGTTGAAAAACTTAAGAATACTAAAAAGACTGTTTTTTTTAAGGTGATCATAAAAGGCTGTTTTTATTTGATTGTAAATGTTTCACCAGACAAATAAATATCTAAAGTAATGCCACGGGCACCTAATTTATCCTGATACATATTTTTGGATTTCTTTGGATTTTTAAAAACGATAACTTGATACTCTCCAACAATCTCTACGCTGTCTCCTGTAATTAGGATAGCCGTAGATTCGTCAATACCAATTCCTGTTTTTTCTGGATGTTCAATTACAGCACTTAATAATCTGTTATAGCGGCTCCTCTTTACAAAATGCTGATCAATAATAACGTTATCAATCATACCTAAACCCGTTTTTATTTCGATATTTTCTGATTGTAAATTTCTAAAAGTGGATGAATATTCAGCATTTTTTAATTCATTTCCTGTTATCATCATTTTACTCATTACTGCAGCTCCGGCACTTGTTCCTGCAATTAAACTTCCGTTTTTATAGGCTTCATGAATGGCTTTTTCAATATCAGTATTTGCAACAACCTCCATAAATCTATTTTGATCACCACCAGAAATATAAATCATACTTGCGTTTTTAAGAGAATCTATTTTATCCGAAGATAATTTTTCATCTTTTACAAACTGTAACGCATGCACATTTGTAATACCTTTTATAAGAAATTGCTTTCTTGCATAATATGCAGCCGTGTCTGGCTCGCTGCTAGACATTGGTAAAATAACGCCATAACCTTCTTTATCAATTCCTGATTCTGAAATAATTCTATCTATCATAGCTGATGGTCTTGAACCACCACCTATGATAAATAGTTTGCCTTTCACTTCTTTTTGTTGTGCGTAAGAAACCGAAGTTTGAAGCGCAACAACTAAAAGTATAAAAAGTATACTTATTCTTTTTAACATAATTATTGTTTTTGACCAATTACAATACCTCTTGTATCGCTAGTTGAAGAAAACCAAGCTTCCGGGTTAGAACCATCTAAATTTGCTCGCATTAAAACATCTGTACTTCTGTCTCCCCAATAAATTTTATCCTCATCTGGATCATAGCCAATACCGTAAACAACTCTACCAATTCCAACTGCAATTGTGGTTACATTTGTGCCATCTAAAGAAGCTGATTTCAATCGAATATCACCAGAACCGATATACTCATCATAATATATTCTGTCTTTAATTACTTTAATAGTTCCGCCTTCAACAGCGGCAATTAGAATTCTTTCACCAGTACCGTCAAGATTTTTTACACCAATATCACCATTATAATTAATCCAATATAGCTTTCTATTTGTTACATCTACAGAAAGTCCGTCAGGATCATTAGATTGTCCAGTTACAAAATTTTCAACTTGATTTACATCGGCATCATTCAAGTTTCCTCTTTGAATTCCAGAACTCGTATCCCAATAAATTTGATTTTCTTGGTAATCAATAGACAAGCCATTTGGTTGATCAACGTCCGTTCTAAAGTCTTCAAAATTACTGCCGTCTAAATTGGCTCTGTAAATTTTATCTGCTCCGTAATCACTTATGTATATTTTTTTATGAACGGTATCGAGCGCCATATTGTAGGAAGATTGCATATTTACCCCTCCAACCGATGAAAAAACCGGTACTTGATCATTAATTAGAGCTTGATAAAGTTGAGAACCATCTGTATAATAAATAGGTGTTCCGGTTGCACTTGGATCTTTAATAACAATTGTTTTTATTACTTCTTTAATTTCTAGCGAAGTAGCTGTTGAAACAACTAAACTCACTATATAAACCCCAGGATTTTTATATAAATGAACTGGACTCTTTTCTTTGGAGGATGTATTGTCTCCAAAATTCCAATAAAAAGTAGCTTCACCAACATCTGCTGGTACAATAGAATTATTTGTAAAAATTACGTTTGCAGGCGCTAAATCTTCGTTATCTATGAAAAAATCAAACATAGGAACTGTGCTTGCTGGTGGCACAGGATACTCATTATCATTGCAAGAATGAAACAAAATACCTACAAAAAAAATGGTTAGCAGTATATATATATTTTTCATGTTTGTTTTATTTAATTAATGCAATTCCTCTTGGACTTGCAATTCCTGTTTGTAAAATTTCTGAATTAGAACCGTCTAACTCTGCGCGATATAATTCGCCAGTGTCTCTGCCAGACCAATACAATTTATTTACTTGATAATCTATTTGCATTCCGTAAATTCTAGTTGCTTTTGTGCTTACCGTTTGCATGTTAGAACCATCTAAATTTGCTATTTTAAGTTCATCAGAATTTTGATCATCAAAATAAATTTTATCATTTACAGTATCCACCAAAATTGCATACCCATAAACACCAGAAACAATTATTGATGCATTTGTACCATCTAAATTTGCTTGGTATAAATTTTCTGCATTCACATCATACACATACATTTTATTGTTTTCAAGATCTAAAGAAATTGCTCTCCATTGTGCGCCAGCAATATTTAAAAAACCTATTTCTGGGTTTGATCCATCTAAATTTGCTTTTGAAACATTTCCATCATCATCCACCCAAAGAATTTTTCCTGCAGCAACATTTAATGCTATTCCATAAGGATCACCTATATTACTCAAAATATTTTCTAAGTTTGAACCATCTTTGTCCATTCTCCAAATTTTTCCATTTGGATAGGTATCAAAATCACTAAAATAAATTTTGTTGTTCACATTATCATACGCCATTCCTATCCCGCCTTTACCAGCAATATCTAAAACATCTGTAGTACTTCCTGATGCGCCTAAATTAAATTTTCTGATAAAATCATCATTTAAAGCGATATAATACAATTCACCCGGATTTACTGGTGCCTCTGCAATTGTAATTTGTTTAGTAAAAGTATTTTCTCCATTTGCATTACTCGTTTTTAAAGTTACTGTATAAGTACCAGCATTAGGATATGCAAAAGTAGGATTTGCTAACGTTGATGTCGCGTTTCCTGAATCTCCAAAAGACCACAAAAAGCTATCTGCACCCAAAGAAGTACTTGTAAATTGAACCGGAACAGTTGCTTTTAAATCGTCTTCATTTTCAACGATAAACGAACTTAAAGAAGTTACTGTAATTTCTACATTAGAAATCGTAGAACCACCGGAACCTGTTGAAACCAAACTCACTAAAAATCGTCCACTTTCTCCATAGGATTTTTTTGGTGATACTTGTTTTGATGTTGTACCATCGCCAAAACTCCATTTATACGCAGTTGCATTTTGCGAATTATTTGTAAATTGAATTGATTCATTTATTGCCACAGTTGTTGCACTAGATGTAAATTCTGCTTGCGATTGTGGTGGTAAAGCTTCTTCATCATTACACGAAAAAATGGTAAGAGAAATAAAAGCTAAAACAATGTATTTATAAAATTTAGTTTTCATATGATGTCTATTTATGTTTTATATATTTTTTTTAGTATCCTGAATTCTGAACCATTCCTGGATCATTATTTGTTAATATTTCGTCTAAAGGAATTGGAAAAAGCGTTTGATTTATACTTTTAACATTTGGTAAAACAGCTGTTGCACGGTTTGTTCTTACCAAATCGAACCATCTGTGGCCTTCAAAAGCGAACTCAAAACGTCTTTCGTTTTCTATAATTCTTACCAATTTTGAAACTGATGTTTCTGAAGTTGATCCTAAATTAGCTCTATTTCTAATTTTATTAATATCATCTCTAACCGCTTGATCATTTACAGTTGGTAAATTCGCTTCCGCTTCAGCTCTAATTAAATACATATCTGCTAATCTCAAAACAATTACATTGTCTGCACCTAAACTTAAATCATCATATTTAATAGCATAGGCATTGGTTCCTGCAAAAGCCAAACTTGCATTAAACCTTGCATCTCCTGTTTGATAAGAACTTACTAAATCTGCGGATGGTTCTACTTCTCTTCTTCCGTTTAAAGAAGTTGGAAAATTATATTCTGCAATTCTATTTCTCTCTAATTGAGAGAAAAATATTTCAAAAATTGATTCCGAAGATTCATCTGTAAAAACATCACGATAATTCGTTAATAATGAATAATTACCATTCTTAATTACATCGGTTGCCATTTCAATTGCTTTTGGATAGTCTTTTTGATACAAATAAACTCTTGCCAACAAAGCTTTTGCTGCAAATTTTGAAGCTCTCGTTTTATTACCAGAAGTTGTAAGTTTATCAGCTGCAAAAGTTAAATCATCAATAATTTGAGCATATACCTCACCTACCGTATTTCTTGGTGCATCTAAATTATCCACACCAATTGTAGGTTCTAATTTGATAGGAACTCCGCCAAAATAATTCAATAAATTAAAATGATTTAATGCACGTATAAAATACAATTCAGCCAAAGCTTTGTCTTGTTCTTCTGATGTCATCCCTTCAATAGTTGGCACTTTTTGCACCACATTATTGGCTACATTAATTCCGTCATAAGCCAAAGACCAAATACCACTTACAGAACCATTTTCTGGAAGAATATTATTGTTATTCACTTCGGCATACACTGCTGCTGTAGCTGCTAAAGGATGCGAAAGATTGTCTGCGGATAAATCTGAAAAAAGGTAAAAAGTTCTACCATAATAACTTAAACTTTGAAACGATGCATAGGCTCCTAAAATACCTTTATCGATGTCCTTTTTCGTTTTAAAAGCTTCGCTTGCTTCTATAGAACTTTGTGGTTCTGCATCTAAAACATCACAAGAAATTATGGTTAGTAGTAAGCATACTGTTAGAATTATCTTTTTCATATTTTAAAGTTTTAAGTTAACGCCCAATGTAAATGTTCTAGCTTGTGGGTAGGTAAAAAAGTCTGTACCAATAACAGAATTATCATCTCCTCTATAATTTACCTCTGGATCTAAACCTGTGTAATTTGTAAAAGTTAGTAGATTTTGAATGCTTAAATACATTCTTAAACTAGAGAATAATTGCTTTTTAAATTTCGCCCCTTCAAGCGTGTAACCAAGTGTTACATTTTTTATTCTTAAATAAGAGCCATCTTCTATAAATCTTGATGATACTCGTTTGTTTTGAACCGATGCAACAGGATCTGTAGTTGCTCTTGGAATGTCTGTAATATCTCCTGGTTGCCTCCATCGTCTTGTTACCGCTGCTATTTGATTATCTCCACCTTGCAAAGATTCTAAAAATAAACGTGATCCATGAAATACATCATTTCCATAAGAACCTTGTAAGAAAATACTTAAATCGATATTATTATAAGAGAAATTATTTGTTAATCCTCCTATAAAATCTGGATGCGGATTCCCAACAATTGTTCTATCATCCGAAGTAATTTCGCCGTCAAAATTTATATCAGCATAAACAATATCTCCTGTTGATGGATCTACACCTAAAGATTCGTAGCTGTAAAAAATTCCGATAGGTTGGCCTTCCATAATTCTATTTCCACCTCTACCAATATCATCTATTGGTTGATTATTATAAAGCTCTAAAACTTTATTTCGGTTTCCAGAAATATTAAATTGTGTGTTCCAAGTAAAATTATCTGTACTTATATTTTGAGTAGATAAAGAAATTTCAATTCCTTTATTTTCAATTCTACCAACATTTTCTGTTATTGAAGAGAAACCAGAACTGCTTGGCAAAGGTCTACTTAACAATAGATCGTTGGTTTGTTTGTTGTAATAGTCTGCTGTAAGCGTAACTCTATCCTTAAATAAACCTAAATTTATACCAATATTTAATTGTGTAGTACTTTCCCATTTTAAATCTGGATTTGGAATATTACTTGGAAAAATTGCGGGTTGACCACCGTAAGAACTATTCCCGTACAATTCTGAAAATAAAAACGGACTAATATCATCGTTTCCTGTTAACCCATAACTTACTCTAAACTTCAAATCTGAAACAGTTTTGTTATTTTTTAAAAAATCTTCTTGTGATACTCTCCAAGCTACAGATGCAGCAGGAAAGAAACCAGTTCTATTATTTTCTCCAAATCTTGTTGAAGTATCAAAACGCCCGGTTGCTGTAAAGATGTATTTATTATCAAAATTATAATTTGCTCTTCCAAAATAAGAACGAATTCCAGCATCCGAAGCACTTGCACTGGCAGAAACAATCGTTGCCGCAGAATTTATATATTCTAAATTATCATCTGCAAAATCTTGTCCACGAATAAAAGAAGAACGTCTTTCATACTTTTCAAAACTATATCCAGCTAATACTTCTACTCTGTGTTTATTAAATCGTTTTTTATATTTTAATAAATTATTAGAAACAATATTTAAAACATTGCTGTAGGTTTCAAAACCTAAACCATTAAATTTTGCTCCTTGCACCGTTTTTGTAGATTCATAAGCATGCTCTCTAAAATTTAAAAAATCAACTCCCCATTTTGATGTAAAAGTTAAATCATTTGTAATTTTATATTCTGCATATACATTCGAATTTGTTCTATAAGAAAAATTCTCATTAATTGTTTCATTTGCAATGGAAACCGCGTTTGAATAAGGTCCGTTTTGGTTGTAGCTGCCGTCTTCATTAAATACAGGAAAAATAGCTGGAGTAGAAATTCCGTTAGGTAAAGGTCCTTGCAGTGTTTGGTCACCTTCAACACGGTTTGTTTTAGAATAGGTTAAACCAATACTTGTTCCTATCTTTAATCGATCAGAAATTTCATGATCAATATTTATTCTACCATTTGCTCTTTTATAATCTGTACCAATTAAAACTCCTTCTTGATCAAAAAAGTTACCACTAATAAAAAATTGTGTTTTTTCTGATCCGCCAGTTGTAGAAACCTCGTAACTACTAATTGGTGCTGCTCTAAAAATTACATCTTGCCAATCTGTATCTATTTTAATGTTATCCATATCTTGCTGCGTAAAAGAAGTAGTACCGGTTAAATCATTTCTATATTCCATCCATTGTCTTGAATTTAGCATGTCTAATTTATTCCATACTTGCTGCATTCCAGAACTAATATTTACGTTCACTTTAGACTCTTGCGCTTTTCCTCTTTTGGTAGTAATTAATACGATTCCGTTAGAAGCTCTTGCTCCATAAATTGCTGTTGCAGACGCATCTTTTAAAACACTAATCGATTCGATATCCGAAGGATTAATATCAGAAAGTGCACTAGAACCTTGACCAGAATACCCAATTTGAGCAAAATCTCCAGTAGTTATAGGAATTCCGTCAATAATATATAAAGGTTGATTTGAGCCACTAATTGAACTTAAACCACGAATTCTTACAGACATTTCTCCTCCCGGAGTTCCAGAATTTTGAAGCACTTGCACCCCAGCAACTTGTCCTTGTAATAATCCATCAACAGAAGGCAAAGGCAAATCTTGAATTTGTTTTGATGATACCGAAGAAACAGCATCACTAATTAAATCTTTTTGCTCTGTACCAAAACCAATTACTACAATTTCCCCTAAAGTATTTATATCAATTTTCATTCTGACTTCTATTTCAATTTTACCTAAAAGAGTTACTTCTTGAGTAACATATCCTATATAAGAAATCATTAAAACGGTTGCATTCGCTGGTAATTCATAGCTAAACCTACCTTTAATATCAGAGGTTACACCCGTTGATGAGCCTTTTGCTCTAATACTTGCACCTTCTAAAGGATACCCTTCTTCATCAAATACTTTCCCTTTAATTTTAAGTTGTTGTTGGCTATTTTTAGTATCTAAATTTTGTGGTTTTTTTGATTTTTGAGAAATTACAATTTGACGTTCATTAAACTTATACGTTAAATTAGTGTCTTTTAATGCGATATCTAAAATTTTAGAAACAGTTGCCTCTTTTAAATTTAGTGATACATTATAATTAATAACATTATCTTTATAGAAAAAGATAAATTCGCTCTTTTTTTGGATTTGCTCAAAAAGAGTTTCTAAACTTACATTAGTAACAGTAATGTCTATTTTAGTTTGCGCTTTTGATTTAGTTGCAAAAGCAGAACTTAAACCCATCGTTATTAATAGAAAAAAGATTCTCATAATGTTTACTAAAAAATTTTTTAAAGAATATACATTTCCCGAAGAAAAATAGTTCTTATTTTTATTCATAATTTTGTTTTAGTGATTAATATTGCTGTTTAAGACAGATGATGTTAATTTTTTAGGAGATGTTGGCGCATCTCCTTTTATTTTGTTTATTTCATTTTATCAGTAATTAGTTAATAATTAGTTTTCTATCTGTTGTTATTTCATACGTAAATGATGAATTTTCTGCAGTAATAATTGTAGTCATAATATGGTTTATATTCTCTTTTACATCTAAATAACCCGAAAAGGTATGCTTCGCTAAATTTTTATCATTAATGATAATTTCTAAATCATAATATCTAGAAAGCTTTTTCATAATCGTAGCTAAAGAATCATTCTTAAAGATAAAAACACCTTCTCTCCAAGAAAAATATTTATCAACATGTACTTCTTCTGTAGTAATTTCTTTATCTTTTTTATGATAAACAGCTAAAGTTCCTGGCGCAATTTTCATATTCTCAGTGCGGCGAAACAAACTACTGTTTTCATAGTTTATTTTTACACTTCCAGATTTTAAAACAGTTCTAATTGCATCGTCATCTTTATAATTACTAATATTAAAAACAGTTCCTAAAACCTCTACATTATATTGAGATGCTTTTACAAAAAATGGTTTTTCTGCATTGTGTGCAACTTCAAAAATAGCTTCTCCTTCTAAATAAACTTCTCGTTTATTCTCAGAAAAATAAGCTGGAAAAATTAGTTTAGATCCTGAGTTTAGCCACACTTTAGTTCCGTCAGACAAAATGATTTCTTTTTGCTTACCAAAAGGAACAAGCAGTGTATTAAACGTAATTTCATTTTTATTTGTAGTTTCTTGCTCTATGGTCTCAGAAGCGCCAATAGAAACTTTTTTACCTAAATTAGAATACGAAATTATAGAATCTGATTCTTTCACTTTGATGTTTTTATCACCATTTAAAATCAGTTCAACTTCGTTCTTATTTTTTTGATTTTTAACAGATTCCGCAAATTTTTCTATAGTAGAATGGTTTTCATTTAAAGAGGAATAAGTAACCACTGAAAAAATTAAAACTACAGAAGCGGCTGCAAAAAGTAAATAATATGTATATTTTTGTTTTCTACTTTTATAGCTTTGTATGGAATGTTTAATTCTATTTCCCAGAATTGATTTCTCATCCTCAGAAATATTTTCAAAATTGATTTTTTTATTTGATTTTTGATACATTATTGATTGTTTTTAATCGCAAGTTTGCATTTTAACAGTGCATTTCAACTTGGTTACTATATGAATAAGCGAGAAAAGTAGATTGTATAGACAGTTTTTCTTAAAAAAAGTTACTAAAAACTAAAATAAAAGTTAACATGCTCTTTCTTAGGTTTTTAATAGCTCTATAAATTATGGTTCTTGAAGTTTCAATTGAGACTCCTAAAATAGCAGCAATTTCACTGTAATTTTTCTCTTCATTAAATTTTAAAAACAAAACATGTCTTTGCTTTTTACTTAAAGAATTAAGCGCTGTATTTAAATGAAAAATCTTGTCATTACTTATTTCTTCGGCAATTAATGTGTCTTCAATAGAAGTACAAAATTGATTACTTTGCATATTTTCATCTAAAGGCGATGAATTTTTGAAGACGTTATTTTTAGACTTTTTTAAAATTTCATTTTTTAAACATCTCATTAAATAATACTGAACATTATTGGTATCCGCCAACTTTTTTCGGTATTTGTATAAGTTCAAAAAAAGATCGTGAATGCTATCCATCACTTCTGTTTTATCCGTGGTAAATTGAATGCCGTATCTAAATAATTCATCTACATAGTTATTGTATAAATCGCCAATTGCGGAGGGATTACCTTCCTTTAATTTTGACCATAAAAAAATATCTATGTTTTTAGAATCTTTCAAGACTATAGTTCTAGTTTATATTAAATTCGTGCAGAAGCATGTTACAATATTACTTTATAAAAAATTTAGATTTATTATTTACTTGTAAAATGTGAAACTACAAAACAATACCCAAACTTAAGATATACTTTTTTAAAAATAAAATAATCTAAACTTGTATCATTATATTTATATATTCCTTGATTTTATCAAAAATAAATGAAGTAATTTGTATCTTTACAAATCAATTATTTTTTATGAAATTATTACTAATTACTCTGGTATTATTAGCACTTGGTGTTGCAGGAATTGCAATTAAAATTTGGGCAAAAAAAGATGGTAAGTTTGCAGGAACTTGTGCCAGTCAAAACCCAATGCTAAATAAAAGTGGAGAAGCTTGTGGTTTTTGTGGGAAAACATCAGATAAGTTTGATACCTGTGCAGAACCTCAACATAATTAATATTATTTCACATCAATGATTTTACCTTTATTCTTCAGCATCTTTGTAGCTTGTGCAGTAATTCAAATTACATATTATATTCTTTTTTCTACCTTCCTATTTGGTTCAAAAAAAGATGAAAATAATATTACTGAAGTCCCTGTTTCTGTAATTATTTACACTAAAAATCAAGCAAAAAACTTACCACAATTTATTCCATTAATAATGGACCAAGAACATTCTAAATTCGAAATTGTATTAATCAACAATGCTTCCTCAGATAATACAGGTGAAGTTTTAGAATTGTTTGCAAAGAAATATGCCAATTTAAAAGTTTTAAATATAGAAAATAATGAAGCTTTTTGGGGAAGTAAAAAATACGCATTAACCCTTGGTATTAAAGCCTCAAAATACGATAATTTATTATTTACGGACACGAAGTCTAAACCCGTTTCTAAATATTGGGTTTCTGAAATGAGTAAAAAATTCACATCAAAAAAAACAATTGTTTTAGGGTACAGAAAATATCAAAAAGAAAATTCATTACTAAATATTTTTATCCGTTTTGAAAATCTATTAACGGCAATTAAATGCTTTGGAATTACGAAACTAGGTTCTCCTTATATGGCTTTTGGCACTAATTTAGCATATCAAAAATCAGAATTTTTTAAAGTAAACGGATTTATAAATCACATGAAAATAAATGCTGGTGAAGGTGACTTATTTATTAAAGATGCTGCAGACAGAAAGAATACAACTTTTTGTATTTCAGAAAATAGTTTCATTAAAACGGATTCTCCAAACTCATTTTTAAAGTGGTTTACAGAAAAAAAAGAAGAAACACTTATTACAAAAAAACATCAATTTAAACATCGTTTTTTCTTAGGACTATTTAGTTTTTCCAAACTACTTTTTCACGTTTTAGCAGCAACTCTTTTCTTCTTTTATCCATGGAAAATAATACTTTCAGTTGTACTCTCTTATTTTTTGATACAGTATATTGTTATTGGTATTTCTATAAAGAAATTAAAAGAACCACAAATCATCTTTTTCTTACCTTTTTTAGAAATTGGTTTATTATTGATTCAAATTAGTATATTTAGTGCTAATTTGATTTCAAAACCAAATCATTGGAAATAAACGATAAAAAACTTGAGATAAATATTTCTAAAGCTAAAGATGGAAATCAAGCGGCATTTAGATTTTTGCTAGACACTTTTTGGCCTAACGTTTATAACTATCAATTAAAACGTACTAAAAGCGAAAATGACGCAGAAGATATTACCATTCAAACTTTTTCTAAAGCCTTTGATAAAATTCATACTTTTGATGATCAATACGCTTTTAAAACATGGTTAATCACTATTTCTAAAAATGTACATATCGATTTATTACGTAAAAAAAAGGCCTCTATTTTTGCAGAAACTACCATAGAACAAGAAGATAAAGTATATTTAGTTGTTGATGAAAACCCAACACCTGAAGACAAAATTATAAGAGAGCAAAATTTAGCAAAATTGTTAAGAGACATCAAGCAATTAAAACCTAAATACCAAGAGGTCATTCAATTACGCTATTTACAAGAACTGAGTTATAAAGAGATTTCTAAACAAATTAATGAACCAATGAACAACGTAAAAGTAAAATTATTACGTGCAAAAAAGTTATTGGCAGCCATTATTAAGAAGTCATAAATGAAAGAAATATTTAATACATATAGAAAAAATTTAAGTGATTTTTCTGAAGAGTGCTCGTTAATTATAGTAAACGTAAAGAAAAAGCAGCCTTAAAAAACCTAGAGAACTGTATTAAAATTACTTAACTTAATTTTGATTAAAATAAGAACTCTCTAGAAAACATCTCTAACATATCTTTAGGGAGTAGATTGCCAAAATGGATGACTTCAAAAAAAATATAAATGACATCCTAAAAGTACTTGAAAAGTGAAAAATCAATGAAAAAAACAATTTTAAGTTCTTTAGGACCAGGTTTGTTATTTGCGGGTGCGGCAATTGGCGTATCTCATTTGGTACAATCAACAAAAGCAGGAGCAGAATTTGGCTTTGGTTTGTTTTGGGCTTTGTTATTTGTGCATATTTTTAAATATCCTTTCTTTCAATTTGGACCACGATATGCTGCTGCAACAGGAGAAACGCTGCTTGATGGTTATAATAAATTAGGCAAAAGTGTTTTAGGAATTTATTATCTACTAAATTTCGCAACGATGTTTACCATACAAGCTGCAGTTACGATTGTTACTGCTGGTTTAGCTTCACAGCTTTTTGGATTTACAAACGATTTGGTAATTTGGTCAACACTATTAATGACAGTTAGTATTGTCTTTTTATTGATAGGGAAATACAAGCTGCTCGATAATTTAATAAAATACATTATAATTATCTTAACAATAAGCACCATAATTGCAGTTTCCGTCGCTCTATTCAGCTCTAAAGAAGCTTTTGATATACGTCAGATTTTACCATCCGGAACCGTAGAAATAACTTTTTTAATCGCATTTCTTGGATGGATGCCTGCCCCTTTAGATGTTTCTATTTGGCATTCTATTTGGTCGGTAGAAAAAAGTAAAAACACTTTTACCAAGATAAACCCAAAAGAAGCCATTTTTGATTTCAATGTGGGCTATATTGGCACACTAATTTTAGGAATTTGTTTTGTTCTTTTGGGTGCTTTAGTCATGTATAAATCCGGAGAAACATTTTCTAATAAAGGAGGCGTTTTTGCATCGCAATTAATTAAGTTATATACTAAAAATTTAGGTGAATTTTCTTACATATTTATTGCTATTGCAGCATTTACAACAATGTTTAGCACAACAATCACCACTTTAGATGCCTCCCCAAGAGCAATGAATAGAAGCTCAAAATTGTTATTTAATAAAGAGTTTAAATTCGGATACTGGTTTTGGATTATTTTTCTTTTTATAGGTACACTTATTATATTACAATTCTATTTAAAAAACATGGGTGACTTAGTAAAAATCGCTACTATTTTATCATTTTTAACAGCACCCTTCTATGCTATTTTAAACTATGTTTTAATTACAGGAAAGCATACTCCAAAAGAACATCACCCAAACATCTACTTAAAAATTTTAAGTATTATTGGTATTATTTTTTTAATTGGATTTAGTGTTTGGTTTTTAACAAGCATTTAAAAGTTTTCTTTGTAAATTTGCAATTAAATTACGATAGAAAATGGTTATAGATACTGTAATACTTCCTGAAAGAGCAAAGAAACCAAAATGGTTGCGTGTAAAACTGCCTGTCGGTAAAAAATATACAGAACTTAGAGGTTTAGTTGATAAATATAAATTAAACACCATTTGTGCAAGTGGTAGCTGTCCAAATATGGGTGAATGTTGGGGAGAAGGAACTGCCACATTTATGATACTTGGAAACATCTGTACGCGTTCTTGCGGGTTTTGTGGGGTAAAAACAGGAAGACCAGAAACTGTCGAGTGGGATGAACCTGAAAAAGTTGCCCGTTCTATAAAAATTATGAGTATTAAACATGCCGTAATTACTTCTGTAGATCGAGACGATTTAAAAGATGGTGGTTCGATTATTTGGGCAGAAACTGTCGATGCAATTAGAAGAGCCAACCCAACTACGACTTTAGAAACTTTAATTCCAGATTTTCAAGGAAACACCAAACAAATAGACAGAATTATAGAAGTGCATCCAGAAGTAGTTTCTCATAATATGGAAACCGTTAGAAGATTAACTCGTGA
>JBNMNZ010000005.1:0-16265 GCA_051276605.1 Polaribacter sp.
AGATAAACGTTGTGCTTCATTACCAGAAACCGCTAACCAATGATAAAATTCTTTAGAAAAATACGTTACGACCTTATGGATAAAAATAAAACTGGAAAGTATTTAAAATATGCTTTTGGAGAAATAGTGCTTGTAATGATTGGTATTTTGCTTGCGTTGTCTATTAATAACTGGAATGAAAATAGAAAAGATGATATCATTAGAAAGAATTATTACAATCAAATTTTACAAGATTTAAATAAAGACACAAACTATATTAATAGAAGAATTAAGGAATTAGAAGAAAACATCCTACTCTATGAAAATTACAATACTGAATTCTCAAAAAACGAAAGCGTTCAAACATTAGTAGCAAGCCAAGCTAAACTTGTAAACGAATTTAAATACCTTAAATTTAATACAAATACAATTAAATCTTTAGAATCGTCAGGAGATATAAAATTAATACCCACAGAGATGAGAAATCGATTAATTGATATAAAAAACAATCAAGATATTATTATCACAGTCACATCTGGAAATAATCAAATATATTTAAAAGATTTTATGAGTGCTGTTAATTTAGGCTATTCGCAACAAATCGCAATTGCTATTGCTACCAAAAACAATAAACTGATTTCCGAATTGAAGGTGAATGATAATTTGCCACAAATTGCATTGATACTTAACGGCGCATATGTTCTCAAAAACTTAACTGAAAAGGAATTAATAGAAGGTTTAAAATCTATGTTAGTAGATGTCGATAATTTATCCAAACTTGTTAATACGGAAATTCAAAAATAACGAAAGCACAACAAAGTGTATAATTAATTGCTAGGTCACTGCCGACTTACGAACATTCCTGCGGAATATTCTATCTGTGATTTATTTGCTAAATTACGTGCTTAACCACGCAACTAACCATACAGATAAACGTTGTGCTTAATGCAAAAAAAATGACTTCCATTCAATAACTTAACGCAACCAGATATAGAATCTGAAACAATGTTTACAATTTTTGATACGAATAATAATTTAGAAAGTTCATTACTTACAACAAGTGGCAATAAAAATAATAATAAAAATCATTCTGTAAATTTTCACATACTTACAGCATTAGATTCTTTAGGTAGAAACATTTCTTTTGATGCAGATTATTTTACATTTAATTCTGATAGAACTAATCGTTTTTTCACAGAAGAACTAGATACTTCTGGAAATTCGCAAGGTATAAATTCAGCTGCTTTGAACGAGGCAAATCAAAAAATTGATAATTTTAGTGCTAAAATTGATGTAGAATTTCCACTAAAAAAAGGTAAGCCTTTCTTATGGTATAAAAGCAAGTTTTACCAATACAAATAGCGATGTTTTATTTTTTGATACACTTTCTGGAACCCCTATTTTTTACGCAAGTCAATCTAATAGTTTTAAATATGAAGAAAATGTTTTAGCTGCCTATTTTTTGGGAAATACTAATTTAACAGAGAAACTAGAAGTGCAATTTGGTTTGCGTTATGAAGACACTAAAACAGCTGGTTTAAATCTAGATTTGAATCAAGAAAATATCAATAATAACAGTAAATTTTTCCAAGTTTATATTTCTCATATACAAAAAATGATACTAATAATTTCAATTTTTCTTACGGGAAAAGAATCAATAGACCCAACTTTAAAAACTTAAATCCATTTCGTTTTTACATTAATGATAATAGTTATAGTGAAGGAAATCCGTTTTTACAGCCTTCTTTTGCAGATACTTTTAAATTTTCTCACTTATATAAAAACAATATTAGCTCCAGTTTGTCTTTAGATATTATTACCAATGGTTTTGGGGTGTTTTTTAATACCGATGTTATTAATCAAAATCAAATTATAACTCAAGAAAATTACTTTAAAAAATATATTTATAGATGGGAGGAGAGTTTTTCTTACAATAAGATTTCTTGGTTCAAAAGTCAAAATAGCATAAACTTATTAGGTTTTTTAACAGAATTAACGCAAAATAATAATGCAGAAGTTAATGACGGAGTTCAATTTTATGCAACATCTAACAATACATTTATCTTAAATAAAAGAACAAAATTACAGGCTAATGCTTGGTACAGTTCTTTTCATAATGATGGTTTATTTAGTGTTGGCGAAATGTTTCATTTATCTTTTGGTTTGCAACACGATTTTAAAAACAATATAAAATTATCGATGCTTTTTAGCGATGTTTTAAATATTGGTAGTTTAAATAATTATGATTCTACAGTAAATAATATAAACCAAAGCTACAGCGAAAACCAAAGTTCTAGAAACCTTAGAGTATCACTTTCTTACTATTTTGGCAATAAAAAAGTAAATGTTAAAAATAGAGCTTTTGGCAATGATGATGAGCAAAGAAGGAGTAATTAAAACTTTCTGTAAAAACAAAAACCGCAAAATCTAAGTTTGCGGTTTTATGTATACATAATTTAGTGATTTATTATCCTTTCATCGCATTCCAACCCTGAGCCTTCAACTCAATTTCTTGACCGGCTCTTGTAACCAAATTTAAACCTTGGTTTTCTGCAGTAACATGACCAATAATAGAAAAATGTGGATTTCCTTTAATTTTGTCATTTAGTTTTAGTCATATTGAGCTCATAAACAGAAATAGAACATAGAAACTAAATTTAAAATCACTAAAAGTATAGAAATAGCAGACATTATAATATTTTTCCAGTATTCTTTCTAAAAATATACCTACTTATAGGTATTGCCTTGTTTAATAATAAACTCTATTTTTAGATTCTAAAATCACAAAAGATGAAAACATATCTAAAAGTATTTACACTTTTTACTTTATTATTTATAAATGGATGTAGTAAAGATGATGATGGAGGTGAAATTATTGACCCTATTGTTGAAAATAAAGCTAAAATTATAGCAAATGATCTTGAATTGAAAGATGCTCAAATAGGCTTTATTAATGTTACAGATTATTCGTTAAGTCAGAATACTTATAATGGAAAATTTGGTGATACAAATATTCTTCTTGCGAAAGAAGATAATACGACGCTGTCTTTTTTAGTACCACCAAATTTAGATTCAGGAACGTATAATTTAAATATCGATTTTTCTTCGAACTCTTTAGATTTTAATATTACAAAAACTACATTATCGGCAACACCTGAAAATGTAATTAAAAATTTCGTAGGAAATTATGAAACTGAAATTGATGAAACAATCGAATTATTTTCTCAAGGAAATGCTCCTCCAATACTTTTAGCTGCAAAAGAAGATATAGAAAAAGCAATTATAGAATTAAATAGTTTATCTGAAAATGATAAAATTATTGCTGCAAAATTTATACAAAACAATACAATTGATTTAATTCAACTAGAAACAGAATTAGTGCAAGAAAATTTAATTTATGCTGGTAAATCCATAAATAAAAATTGTACAGATGCAAGATGTTATCTCTCTTATGGTCTTAAAGTCATAGGCGCTATTGCATTAGTAAAAGTAGGAGGTGTAGCTGCAATTGTTGGAGCAGTAGTGGTAGGTATAGATGCAATAATTAGCTTAATAGAAGGAAAACGAAGTATTTTACTTAGCAAAACTTTAATACTTTTCAAAGAGGCAGTGGTTATTTATATCCCATTTGAAAAATTAAAAGAGGTTCTTTTTAATGCTATAGATGGTGTAGCCTCAAACCTAGCTAAATCGCAAGCTGTAAAAATAGAAAATAACACTTCAATTTCCTTTACTGTGCAACCTACTCTTAGAACTTTAAATGAATCTGATAAAGATTCATCTGATAGTGTAATTAAGAGTTTTGTAGATGCCTATTTAAACCTTAAAGATTTTTGGAATCAAAACTTTGCTAGTAATGTAGGAGCGCTTCCAAGTTTTAACGATCTAGAAAAACAAAAAGTAGCAGACGAATTGTCTTTCTTTAGTATTGAAATTACTGAAAATTCAGAAAATGTTTCAAAATCAGAAATTACAGGAACAGCAGAAGAATTTAGTGTAACTTTTACAAATGAAACAGATGTTGAACAAGATTTTACTTTTGATGTAGTTTATAATGATGGTGAAAATGAAGAAAAGTCTAGTATTAGTTTAACCATTAAACCTGATGAAATCTTCTTGGAAAAAGTCTCTGGGGATAATCAAGAAGGAACTCAAGGAGAAGCATTAGAAAATCCAATTATTGTAAAAGTAGTTGATAAAGACAACAATCCAATAAGTGATGTAGATGTCGAATTTAATATTACCGCTGGTGAAGGTTCTTTAAATGGCGCTGCAACAAAAACAAATACTGATGGTTTGGCGCAAGTAAGTTGGACTTTAGGTGATAATTTAGACGACCAAACCCTAGAAGTACTTGTAAAAAATAGTGAAGGAGAAAATATCTCAGGCTCACCATTAGTATTTAGTGCAACCGCTAAAGAATTAGAACTACATTTAGAAAAATTTGAAGGTGATAACCAAATAGGAGAAGCAGGACAGCCGCTACCAGAAAATTTAAAGCTTTTTGTAAAAGACAAAGATGATAACTTAATCGATGGTATTACTGTTTATTATGCAGTTACTGCAGGTGGTGGTTCTGTAACTGCAACAGACGTTTCTGCAGGTGGTTTTACTGAAGCAACTTGGGTTTTAGGAAATAATACAGATACGCAAACAGTAGAAGCTACACTTAAAGATTCTAATGGAAATGTTGTTTCTGCTCTTATTTTTAATGCTTCATTTACTAATCCAATTTTTGGGGATTGGGAAGCTATTTCTTATAATGGAAAAACCATGGGGGAACTTACACAAGAAGGCTATATTGTAGAATGTGATGTTTACAGAAATTCTTATTCTATAGATTCGTCTTCTCTTGTAATAAATGCGAATACTATAGGATTTAATGTCAGCCAAACTTCATATGATTTTTCTGCAACAGAAGATGCAAACGGAGAAATTGATTGTGATACTATTATAATAAATGCAGTACCGGATGGTGGTAATGCTAGTTTTAATTTTGAGGATTTCATTAAGATAGGTAATTCTAATGTTTACGAAAAAGTTACAACTTTTAGCGATGGTCAAGTAAACACAATAATAATTCGATTGATTAATAATAATCAAGTAAGGTTTACAAATAATCACAAAGATATAGACAATGTAACTAGAACAGCATATTCAATTTTATATAATAGAAAATAAGTTTAAAAGCAATAAATTAAAATGTTTATTGTGTGTTCTATTTAATTTCGTGGTTACCGATTTAACCCTTGGATTTCCGCTCTAATATGGCCAATAATAGAAAAAATAGCTTGATTTCTGCTCTAAAAGAGTTTGTAAAGTCACGTTAAAATTGACTTCATTAAAAAAAATAGTCAATTTCGTTTAACTTTTGAAATATAACATTAAAACGTTCAATATCATTATAGTTCAACAAACCTTACAAAAAAACAAAAAGCGCAAATTTAAAATTTGGGCTTTTTGTTTATATAATTCTATAGTAATTACTCATTTTTCATCGCATTCCAACCCTGAGCCTTCAACTCAATTTCTTGACCGGCTCTTGTAACCAAATTTAAACCTTGGTTTTCTGCAGTAACATGACCAATAATAGAAAAATGTGGATTTCCTTTAATCTTATCAAAATCCCCAATGGGCACTGTAAAAAGGATTTCATAATCTTCACCTCCGCTTAATGCGACCATCGTAGAATCTAACTCGAACTCTTCACAAGTAGAAATTACTTGTGGATCTAAAGGTAATTTATCTTCGTAAATTTTACAACCTACTTTACTTTGTGTGCAAATATGAAAAAGTTCTGAAGACAATCCGTCAGAAACATCAATCATAGCCGTTGGTTTAATCTTTAATTCTTTTAAGAAACCCGCAACATCTTTACGTGCTTCAGGTTTTAATTGACGCTCAATTAAATAAGTGTAATCATCTAAGTCTGGCTGGTTGTTTGGGTCCACTTTAAAAACTTGTTTTTCTCTTTCTAAAACTTGTAAGCCTAAATAAGCTGCGCCTAAATCTCCGGTAACCACAATTAAATCAGTTTCTTTTGCTGTATTTCTATAAACAATATCTTCTTTGTTCGCTTTACCAATAGCCGTTACAGAAATTAAAATTCCTTTGGTTGATGATGTTGTATCTCCACCAACTAAATCAACATTATACGTTTCGCAAGCAAGTTGAATTCCGGCATACAATTCTTCAATTGCTTCTAAAGAAAATCGATTAGAAACCGCAATAGAAACTGTAATTTGTTCTGCAACACCATTCATCGCATATACATCAGATAAATTAACCATCACAGCTTTATACCCAAGATGCTTAAGTGGCATATAACTTAAATCGAAATGCACACCTTCTATTAACAAATCTGTTGTAACTAAAGTTTGTTTTTCTGATGCATCTAAAACTGCTGCATCATCTCCAATAGCTTTTATAGTTGATGAATTTTCAACTTTAAAATATTTTGTAATGTGATTAATTAAGCCAAACTCTCCTAGTTCTGCTAAGGATGTCTTTTGTGTATTTTTATCTTCTAACATCTTGCAAAGATAGGTACAATATCAAAGACTACAGAAGTACTTTAGCAGAGATATTTATCAATCTCAAAGATAAAATAGTACCTTTGATTAAAGAACCAAATCTTAGATAAAAAAAAGAACAATTAAACTTATAATTAAATGATAAAAAGAATGCTTAAAAAAATGTTTTTATTAATTTTCGTTTTAGCACTAAGCTGCTCTAAAGACGGCATTTTTATCCCTAGTGAAGAAACGTTCGTGATCATTCCTCTTGAGGAATGTATAAACGGTTTTGCTGGAGAATATCCTTGTAACGATTACGATTTACTCGCTCATATTTCTTTAGCAGATATGAACAGTGGATCAGGAAATGATTGTTGGGGTTGGACAGACCCTTTAGACAACAAAGAATATGCTTTAATGGGCACTAATAATGGCATCACTTTTATTGACATAACAAACCCTACTGATGTTGTAATACTTGGTAGTTTGTCCACCAGAACAGTAAGTAGTTCTTGGAGAGATGTAAAGGTTCATAATTCAGTAGCGTATATTGTTAGTGAAGCTGCAGATCATGGAATGCAAGTTTTTAATTTAGAGAAATTGAGAGATGTTGCAAATCCTCCTATTGAATTTCAAAGCGATTTTGATTATACTGATTTTGGAAAAGCACATAACATCGTTATAAATGAAGCCAAAGACTATGTCTATCCTGTTGGTACAAATAGAAGCGGAACCTATAAAGGTGGCCCTTTATTTATTAATGTTCAAGACCCTCTAAACCCTATTGATGAAGGTGGTTTTATTAATTATTCTCATGATGCGCAAGTCGTAACCTATAATGGTCCAGATACAGAGCATATTGGAAAAGAAATTCTAATTGGCAGTAATGAAGTAGAAGTTGTTATTGTAGACATTACAGATAAAAGCAACCCTATAAGATTATCATCTATCAGCTATACAAATGTAGAATATACACACCAAGGCTGGTTTACAGAAGATTTTAAATATTTTATTTTAGGGGATGAATTAGATGAATTGAGAAAAGGTATGAATACAAGAAGTATTATTTTAGACTTTACCGATTTAGACAATCCTTTGCATCATTTTGATTATTTAGGAAATTCTGCTGCGGTAGATCATAATGGCTATGTAAAAGGAAACACCTATTATCAGGCAAATTATACAGCAGGAGTAAGAATGTTAGACCTTTCTAATATCGAGAATAAATCAATTTCAGAAATAGGTTTTTTTGATACCTATCCAGAAAATGATAATACCGCATCTAATGGTGTATGGAGTGTATATCCCTATTTCCCTAGTGGAAATATTATTATAAGTGATATTAATCGTGGTTTTTTTGTCATAAGAAAATCAGGTTCTTAAATTTTAAATGAAAAAATTCTGCTACATAATACTGCTCTTTTTTTTATGTAACTGTTCTAAAGATGATATTGGAACAGCTCCTGAAGTTGCTATAAACACGATTCAAACTTTTGGGGGTTCTAAAAACGATGCTATTAATTCTATTGTTGCTACAAATGACGGTGGCTACGCTGTTCTTGGTTATACACAAAGCAGCGATTTTGATATTATTGACAAAAGCAATGAAAGTTTCGATTTTTGGGTGATGAAATTTTCATCTAAAGACAAATTACTTTGGAATAAAACTTTTGGCGGTTCTGATGACGATAGAGGAGTTGATATTGTTGCCACAAATGATGGTGGATTTGCTGTTTTAGGAGCTGCAAGTAGCTCAGATTTAGATGTAAGTCAAAATGCAGGTTCACATGATTTTTGGATTCTTAAAATTACTGCTGAAGGTGCTCTTTTGTGGGAAAAAAGTTTTGGTTTTTCTGGCTCAGACAAAGGTATTTCTTTAACAAATACAGCGGATAATGGATTTCTTTTAACAGGTGTTCTAGACGTTTCTGCTTCTGGAGGACAAGGAAACTCTAAAGGTTCTCAAAAACATTCAGGTGGTGATATTTGGGCATTAAAATTATCATCAAACGGTACTTTAGAATGGAGTAAATATTTTGGGGGATCTTTTACAGACACTCCTTTTGGAGTTGTAGAAACTTCGAATAATGAATACATAATAGCAGCTTCTTCAGACAGTGAAGATTTTAATATTTCTAATAATAAAGGAACATACGATTTTTGGATTCTTAAAATCTCTAGTGATGGAACTCTAATTTGGGAACAGAATTTTGGAGGTTCAGAAATTGATGAACCTAGAGCAATTACCGCAACAGATGATGGTAACTTTATCATTGTTGGTGATACAAGAAGTTCAAATATTGATGTCTCAGCCAACAATGGAGCCGCAGATTTATGGATGATAAAAATCGCTACTGATGGGTCTCTAATTTGGGAAAAAACAATTGGAGCAAGTAGTTTTGATGTTGCACGCTCTATTTTTAAGACACAAGATCATGGATTTGTAATTGCAGGAAGCTCTAGAAGTTCTAACGCAGGTTTTACAAACCAAGGTCAAAATGATGCTTGGATTCTTAAAGTAAATTCATCTGGAGAAATAGACTGGCAAGAAATAGTTGGTGGTTCAGAAATCGACTTTTTATATGATGCTGTAGAACTCAATAATAAAACAATTATAGCCGTTGGCGAAAGCAATAGTGCCGATGGAGATGTTTCAGAAAACAAAGGTTTTTCAGATGGATTAATCATCAAAATAAAGTAAAAAAATGAAGAAAATAGTTGGTTTATTGTGCATCATAATCTCATTCTCGTCTTGTGTTGATGAAAAAGATTGCTGTGTAAACTTTGAACCTGTAAATGTCATACTAAAATTTACCCAAAATTGGGATGGAATTCCTTTAACTTCGGCAGATTTCAATGACTTTAAGTTTACAACTCAAAATGGAGAATCTATCAGTATAAACCGTTTAAGATATTTGATTTCTAATATTTCAGTTGGAAATGCAGTTAAAAATTATCAAATAGTAAATATTGAGGAAAGTCTCGGTTCAGAGATCATTTTTGAACAAATTCCTCAAGGTTCAACTTTCTTGGAATTTACATTTGGTTTTGCGGATGTAGATAATACAGATGGAATTTATCAAGATTTAAATTCAGTTTCTTTTAATGTCCCAGCAATGTTAGGTGGTGGTTATCATTATATGCAGTTTGATGGTAAATACAAAGACACAAATAATCAAGATTCAAACTTTAATTATCACGCTATTAGGGCTGTAGACAGAACAGATCCTACTAATTTAGTTTTTCAAGATACTTCTTTTGGAGTAGATTTAGGTACAATAGAAATCACAGACAATACAACAATTGAAATTAAAATGAACATTGCAGAATGGTTTAAAAATCCAAATACTTGGAATTTAAATGAACTCAATTCAGTTTTGATGCCAAATTTTGAAGCCCAAAAAATGATGAGTGCAAATGGGAAATCTGTTTTTTCTTTAGGCGAAGTAAAGTAAAGATGCATAATTTTGTAAGAACTATGGATAAATGAATTTAACTTTAAAAAAGAGATGACTTACTTTCTTTAATGACAAATAAAGTAACATGAAAAACACGTGTTTATTTCTTTTCTCCTTTTTTCTTTTGATGAGTTGTACATCTAAAGAAGAAGAAATCTATACGCCAATTCCATACAATTTAGAAATTCCGACACTTTTTGCAGACAAATTAATTGCACCCGTAATACCGGCAAACAATCCTTTAACAGAAGAAGGTATTGCTTTAGGGAAAAAATTATTTTTTGATAAAATACTGTCAGGTGATGAAACACAATCTTGCGCAAGTTGCCATAATCCACAAAAAGCATTTGCAGACAATCAACAATTTAGTGATGGAATTGACGGCTTTTCAGGAACAAGAAATGCAATGCCATTATTTAACTTAGCCTGGAATTTTGATGAACGCTTTGCTTGGGATGGAAAAGAATTTAGTTTAGAGAATCAAGCACTTGAGCCAATAACGAATCCAATAGAAATGCATGCAAACTGGACTATTATTGCAGAAAAATTAGAGCAACATTCAGAATATCCAACCTTATTTACACAAGCATTTGGAACTTCAAAAATAGACTCTACTATAATTACAAAGGCCATTGCTCAATTTGAAAGAACATTGATTTCTGGTAATTCTAAATTCGATAAGTACTTGCGCTATGAAACAAATTTAACCCAAGAAGAACAAAACGGATTTGATGTTTTTATGGACGAATCAAAAGGAGATTGTTTTCATTGCCATGGAGGTGACAACAACCCTATTTGGTCCGATAATAAGTTTCACAATAATGGTTTAGACACCGCTTTTACAGACTTAGGTTTAGGGCAGGTTACAGGAGATCCAAATGACAATGGCAAGTTCAAATCACCATCCATTAGAAACTTAGCATTTACTGCACCCTACATGCATGATGGTCGATTTGCAACGCTAGAAGAAGTTATTAATCATTATTCAGAAGGCTTACAACCCTCATCCACCATAGATCCCTTAATGAAGAAAGTAAGTCAAGGAGGAGTTTATTTATCAATCCAAGATAAAGCGGATTTGAAGGCCTTTTTATTGTCACTTTCTGATTTCGATTTCATCAATAATCAAAACTTTCAAAAGTAATCGATAAAACCAATTGCTTCATCACATTTGATAATATAACTTTCCACTATTATCACACTTAAATTGTATATTTGCATACTATTTAGATTTAATCCATTTTAAAATTATGATAAAAGTATCCGATACGGCAAAGAAAAAGGTCATTGAATTAATGACTGATGACGGCTTTGACGCAATAACAGATTTTGTGAGAGTAGGGGTGAAAAGTGGAGGTTGTTCGGGTTTATCTTACGATTTAACTTTTGATAATAAACAAGCAGAAAACGACAAGCTTTTTGAAGAAAATAATGTAAAAATTATTGTTGACAAAAAGAGTTTTTTATATTTAGTTGGCACTACCTTAGAATATTCCGGAGGTTTAAACGGAAAGGGGTTTGTGTTTAACAACCCAAACGCAAATAGAACTTGTGGTTGTGGGGAATCATTTTCACTCTAAAAAAATTAATCCTAATCTTCCCAAAGAGAAGGAGAAAAAAATCAAAAATTATGAGTAAATACACAGAAGACGATTTAGAACAAGAATTAAAAACCAAAGAATATGAATACGGTTTTTATACGGATATAGAAAGTGAAACTTTTGCGAAAGGTTTAAGTGAAGATGTAGTTCGTGCAATTTCTAAAAAGAAAAACGAGCCGGAATGGATGACAAATTGGCGTTTAGAGGCATATCGTGTTTGGGAAAAAATGGACGAGCCAGAATGGGCAAATGTCAATTATACAAAGCCAAAATTTCAAGATATTGCCTATTATTCAGCACCAAAAGCAAAACCAAAATTAAATTCTTTAGATGAAGTAGATCCAGAATTACTAGATACGTTTAAGCGTTTAGGAATTTCTGTAGATGAGCAAAAAAAACTGGCGAATGTTGCTGTTGATATTGTAATAGATTCTGTTTCGGTAGCAACTACTTTCAAAAAAACATTAGGTGAAAAGGGTATTATCTTTATGCCAATTTCTGAAGCAATTCAAGAACATCCAGAATTAGTTAAAAAATATTTAGGAACGGTTGTACCAACAACTGATAATTTTTATGCAGCATTAAATTCAGCAGTTTTTTCTGATGGATCTTTTTGTTACATTCCAAAAGGCGTTCGTTGTCCGATGGAATTATCTACCTATTTTAGAATTAATGAAGGAGGAACAGGTCAGTTTGAAAGAACACTCGTCGTTGCAGACAAAGGGAGTTATGTTTCTTATTTAGAGGGATGTACAGCTCCAAGTAGAGATGAAAATCAATTACACGCAGCAGTTGTAGAGCTTATTGCAATGGATGACGCAGAAATCAAATACTCTACTGTACAAAACTGGTATCCTGGAAACAAAGAAGGAAAGGGTGGTGTTTATAACTTTGTAACCAAAAGAGGTTTGTGTGAAACAAATGCAAAAATTTCTTGGACACAAGTAGAAACAGGATCTGCAATAACTTGGAAATACCCAAGTTGTATTTTAAAAGGAAACAATTCTATTGGTGAATTTTACTCGATTGCAGTAACAAACAATCATCAGCAGGCAGATACAGGAACAAAAATGATTCATTTGGGGAAAAACACCAAATCGACCATTATTTCTAAAGGTATTTCTGCAGGGAAATCACAAAACTCATATAGAGGATTAGTTCAGATAAGTCCAAGAGCAGAAAATGCACGTAACTTCTCTCAATGTGATTCTTTACTAATGGGAAATGATTGTGGTGCGCATACCTTCCCTTATATTGAAGTGAAGAATACAACAGCACAAGTAGAACACGAAGCAACTACAAGTAAAATTGGAGAAGAGCAATTATTTTACTGCAATCAACGTGGAATAGATACTGAAAAAGCAATTGCTTTAA
Organism: Polaribacter sp.; assembly: GCA_051276605.1. Lineage (GTDB taxonomy): Bacteria > Bacteroidota > Bacteroidia > Flavobacteriales > Flavobacteriaceae > Polaribacter. The sequence goes on from JBNMNZ010000005.1 coordinate 12,928, forward strand.
TTGTAAACGGATTTAGTAAAGAAGTTTTAAACAATTTACCCATGGAATTTGCCGTAGAAGCTCAAAAACTATTGGAAATTAGTTTAGAAGGAAGTGTTGGATAAAATTCAATGAATTTAATCTAAAATTACATGTCCGACAAAGTAAAGGTTAGACAGAATATTAAAAGTGAAAAGAAAATAGCAAAAGACAATGTTAAAAATAGAAAACTTACAAGCAAGTATAGATAATAAATTAATCTTAAAAGGATTAAATTTAGAAGTAAAAGCTGGTGAAGTGCACGCAATTATGGGTCCTAACGGTGCTGGAAAAAGTACGTTGGCAAACATTATTGCTGGCAAAGATGATTACGAAATTTCAGCAGGAAGCATTGAGTTAAATGGTGAAGATATTAGCGAACTAGCACCTGAAGAAAGAGCACACAACGGCGTGTTTTTATCTTTCCAATACCCAGTAGAGATTCCTGGAGTTTCTGTAACTAACTTTATAAAAACTGCCATTAACCAAACTCGTAAAGCAAAAGGCTTGGAGGATATGCCTGCAAAAGAGATGTTAAAAATGATTCGTGAGAAATCTGAATTATTAGAAATAGATCGTAAATTCTTATCTCGTTCTTTAAACGAAGGTTTTTCTGGAGGAGAAAAGAAACGGAACGAAATATTTCAAATGGCAATGTTAGAGCCAAAATTAGCAATTCTTGATGAGACTGATTCTGGTTTAGATATTGACGCTTTGCGCATTGTTGCAAACGGAGTAAACAAACTAAAATCTAAAGATAACGCAGTAATTGTAATTACGCATTACCAACGTTTGTTAGAATATATTGTGCCCGATTTTGTACACGTTTTACACGATGGAAAAATTGTAAAAACAGGTGATGCTTCTTTAGCTTTAGAATTAGAAGCAAAAGGATATGACTGGATTAAAGAAGAGGTGGTTCAATAGAAAAGTTTAAAAGTAAAAGAGTTCAAAAGTTAGATACATAATAAAGTAGTGTAAAAACAAACTTTAAAAGCATCCAATTTTAAACTTTAAAACGAAATTAAATGGAATTAAAAGATAAATTATTATCATCATACGTAGCGTTTGAGAACGATATAGATACAAATTCTGATATACACGAAATCCGTTCAGAAGCGTTTCAAAATTTTGAAGGTTTAGGTTTTCCTACTAAAAAATTGGAAGCTTGGAAGTACACATCTTTAAACTCAATTTTAAAGCAAGACTATAGTCTATTTCCTAACAAAGGAAATTCGATTCAATTAGCGGATGTACAAAAGTACTTTATACACGATATAGATACCTACAAACTTGTTTTTATTGATGGAAAATACAGTTCTTTCCTATCGGAAACTACACATGATACTTTTGATGTTTGTTTAATGTCCTCGGCATTAACAAAACCAAAATACAAGGCTGTTATTGAGAATTACTTCAATAAAATAGCTAAAAAAGACAACTTAACGTCTTTAAACACTGCATTTGCAAATGAAGGTGCTTACATCTATATTCCTAGAAATGTAGAGGTAGAAAAGCCAATTCAAATTATGAATTTTACTACTGGTTCTGAAGCTGCAACAATGTTGCAACCAAGAAACTTAATCGTAGTTGAGCAAAATGCACATGTTCAGATTATAGAGCGCCATCAAAGTTTAACTTCAAATCCTGTTTTAACAAACTCGGTTACTGAAGTTTTTGCTGCAAAAGACGCTACTATAGATATTTATAAGATTCAGAATGACGACAAAAATGCGTCATTGGTAGATAATTCTTACATCGAACAAAAATCAAATAGTATTGTTTCTGTGCATACTTTTTCTTTTGGAGGAAACATTACTAGAAACAATTTAAACTTTTATCAAAGAGGGGAACACATCGACTCTATTTTAAAAGGAATTACCATTATTGAAGGAAAACAACATGTAGATCATCACACTTTGGTACATCATATAGAGCCAAATTGCGAGAGCCATCAAGATTATAAAGGAATTTTCAACGATCGCTCTACAGGTGTCTTTAACGGTAAGGTAATTGTCGATAAAGAAGCACAAAAAACCAATGCATATCAAAAAAACAATAATGTTTTAATTAGTGATAGAGCTACAATAAATGCAAAACCTCAGCTAGAAATTTTTGCTGATGACGTAAAATGTTCTCATGGTTGTACTATTGGGCAACTAGATAATGATGCATTATTTTACATGCAACAGCGTGGAATTCCAGAAAAAGAAGGAAAAGCTTTATTAATGTATGCTTTTGCAAATACGGTTTTAGAAAGTGTAAAAATACCAGAAGTTAAATCTAGAATTACCAAATTAATCGCGAATAAATTAGGTGTAAATATTGGTTTCGATTTGTAAATATTAGAATCAAATTTTAGATAAAATACAAACCACGCAAATTGCGTGGTTTTTTTGTAACTTTAATAAAAATTAAAGGGATGAACAAAACGGTTAAAAAAGTATTACTAATTCTCGGAATTATTTTACTAACCTATGGGATTTACACAATAATTATTCCTGAAACAGAAATTTCTATAGGGAATCTAAATTTGGTAAAAACACAAGACAACAGCAAATCTTATATTACAATTGGATTCGGAATTATCGCTATATTTTTATGCTTAATCAAAGGAAAAGAGTAGTTCGTTACTTTATTATTAGCGCTTAATAATTATATTTTAGGTTTTGTTATTTAATACTTTTTACAATTTCACTCAAAAGAGCATCAACATCTGCATTTTTAGTTAACCCCATTCTTACAACAACTAAATCTTGGTCTGGAAGAACATATACATTCTGACCTTGATATCCATTAAAAGAATACATGTTATGCGGTGTGTTAGGGTATCTTTTTCCGGCATTTAACCAAATCTGGGCACCGTACCAACCATTTGAAGTTGGCGTTGGTGTAGTAGCGTATTTTACCCATTCTTTTGAAAACAACTCTTCTCCATTCCAGATTCCATTATGTAGATATAACAACCCCAATTTAGACCAATCTCTAGCAGTTGCCCATGCATAAGAAGAACCTACATAATTACCTGCTAAATCTGTTTCTACAATCATAGAATTCATTCCAATCTTATCAATTAAATCTGCATACCAAAAATCTAAATATTCTTGATGTGTTTTAAATTGTTGACGTAAAATACCTGACAACAAATTTGTAGTTCCTGATGAATAACACCAAGTTTGATTCGGTTTACCAACCAAAGGCTTATGAACTTGACTTTTAGACATGTCTCTCTCTAAAAACAACATTTTAGAAACATCAGAAAGAGTATTATAATCTTCATCCCATTCTAAACCAGAATTCATTTGCAGTAAATTATGAAT
>JBNMNZ010000006.1:0-14285 GCA_051276605.1 Polaribacter sp.
ATGGCTTCTACACACCAAAAACAACCACTAGCAAAATAGGCTACTTTAGTTTCTTTTGTGGGCACAAAAGGGGCTTTAGAAACCTCCTCTTTATTGGAAAAACTCATGCAAGAAATGAGTAAAAGAAGAGCGCAAAACGTAAAAATTGATTTTATAATTTTCATATATTTATTTATTTTAAATAATTAATATTTGCCCGTAATATATCTTAGATGCAAACTTTAGAACTTTTAACTTGGTAAAAATACTCGAATTATAATTATAGTCGCATCAAATTAAAAGTTCATACAATTTGTTTACAACTTTAGCATTTTGTTAAGAAACCAAGTTGTGCAAAAGCGAATAGATAATTACTTTTGTTACTCAACAAAAAAAGTATAAATGGAGCATTTTATAGTTTCTGCACGTAAATATCGCCCTCAAAATTTTGAGGATGTTGTTGGGCAACAAGCCATCACAAATACGTTAGAAAACGCTATAAAAAATAATCATTTAGCACAAGCCCTTTTATTTACAGGTCCTAGAGGTGTTGGTAAAACTTCTTGCGCAAGAATATTAGCAAAGAAAATAAACCAACAAGACATTAAACTGTCTGGAGATGAGGATTTTGCTTTTAATATTTTTGAATTGGATGCTGCTTCTAATAATTCTGTTGATGATATTAGAAGTTTAACAGACCAAGTTCGCATTCCGCCTCAAACAGGAAAATATAAAGTGTATATTATAGATGAGGTTCACATGCTTTCGCAAGCAGCTTTTAACGCTTTTTTAAAGACATTAGAAGAACCACCTGCACATGCTATTTTTATTTTAGCAACAACAGAAAAGCATAAAATCATTCCGACAATCTTATCACGTTGTCAAATTTTTGATTTTAAAAGAATTGGCGTTTTAGATGCTAAAAACTATCTGAAGGTAATTTGCGAAAAAGAAAATATAACCGCAGATGATGATGCTTTGCACATTATAGCTCAAAAAGCAGATGGTGCAATGCGCGATGCTTTATCAATTTTTGATCGAGTTGTTAGTTTTTCTGGCAAGAACTTAACACGTGAAGCGGTTACAGAAAACCTAAATGTTTTAGATTATGATACGTATTTTAATATGACAGGTTTGTTGTTAGATAACAAAATACCTGATGTATTAAATGCATTCAACACTATTTTAGGAAAAGGTTTTGAAGGACATCATTTTATAAACGGATTGGCGAGTCATTTTAGAGATTTGTTAGTTGCCAAAGACAAAGCAACATTAGCCTTGTTAGAAGTTGGTGACAGTGCAAAAAAGAAGTATTTAGAACAAGCGACCAAAGCAAGTATTCCTTTTTTAATGCAATCCATTAACAAAGCAAATGATTGCGATTTAAACTACAGAGCTAGTAAAAATCAGCGGTTGCTGGTTGAATTAACTTTAATGCAAATTGCCTCTATCACTTTTGATGGAGAAAAAAAAAAGTCAGCTAACTACATAATTCCTGCTACTTTTTTCCAAGCACTCTCACCTGTTGCAAAAGAAATTGTAAAACCTATTCAAAAACAATCTGAAGCTATTCAGCACCAACAAGTCTCAGCACCAAAACCAAAACTTAAAACACCGGTATTAAAATCAGCAGTAAAACGATCTTCTTCTCTTTCTTTAAAAAGTGTTCATCAGAAAAAAGAAGAAAAGAAATCGGTTGTTGAAGAAAATTTCGATAATCATCCAAAAGATGTTTTTACCGAAAAGTCTTTACAAGAACTTTGGTCGGCCTACATAGCTATATTAAATGAAAAAGGAGAAAGAAGTATGGCTTCTATTGTAGGCACGGATATTCCTAAATTAGAAGGAGAATTTAAAATTTCTTTTACAGTTCCTAATAAATTAATGGCTGATCAATTTAAAAAAGGAAGGTCTAAATTATTGAATTTTTTAAGAGAGAAATTAAATAATTACGGCCTAAAAATCATCGTTACTGTCAATGAAACTATAGAGAAAAAGTTCGCATATACTCCTATAGAAAAGTTCCATAAAATGAAAGAAATGAATCCTCTTGTAGAAAAATTACGTCAAACTTTTGAGTTAGACATGTAATAATTAATTACTTATAAGTCCCAAATTATATATTATATAATTAAAGAGGCGAAGGAATAAAAAATCTTATTTTTATTGATGCATTAATTTTTTTCCTAAGTAAAATACTGTTAATTCTTTCTTCTCCTCTGTTGTTTTTTCAAATTCTGGAATCAAATACAAACCCTTTCCTTTTTCAATAAATAATGGGATTGCTTTTTCTTGAAAAGTTAAGATATCTAAAGTTTCATAGTATTCCTTTTCTGACGTTATTTTTACTTCATTAATCTTAGGATTTTCTCTAAAAGCTTCACTTAAGTTAATGAAATCATCATTAGGTGTAAAGAAACTTATTCTTTCTTTAGTTGTTGCATCTTTAGCTTCAACAGAAGAAGCTATTTTGTAAGAACCATGTTCTCCAAAAACCTCAGAAAAATTAGTAAGCGCATGTTTATTTACCGTATCGCTTCCTGTAATTGCAATTAGATACCCAACATCGTTTAACTCTATATTATCCGTTAAATCATCATCATAAACATTTAAATTAATGGCTTCTAAACCATCTTCTAAAGCTTCTTCTATAAAGCTCTTGTTCGAATCAATCAAAACAACTCTTTTCCCTTTATCTCTTAAAAATCGAGCAATTAATCGTGATGGATCTGAAGCTCCGACAATTAAAATAGCATCAGAACTCTTTAAAAATACACCAATTATTTTCGCAAATAGTCTCGCTGTAGTTGCGTTTAAAAGCACCGTTCCTAAAACAATCATAAAAACTAAGGGAGTAATATATTCAGCACCTTCTACTCCTTCTTTTAACAATTTACTTCCAAACAAAGAAGCGATTCCCGCAGCCACAATTCCCCTAGGACCCACCCAACTTATAAATACTTTTTCTTTAAATTCTAGATTAGATTTATAGGTACTTGCAAATACTGCTAATGGTCTAATTACAAAAACAACGATTGCAAATAATACGGCAGTTTTCCATGTATATAAAAGCATTAAATCTTCTATATTGATGTTTGCAGACAACAGAATAAACAACATGGAAATTAACAAAACACTTAAAGATTCTTTAAAATGAAGTAATTCTTTTAAGTTTTTTAGTTTTCCATTTCCTAAGACCATTCCCATTACAACAACAGCTAAAAGACCTGATTCATGTGCGAAAACTTCTGATTCTACGAATACCAATAAAACTGTTGATAACGAAACAACGTTTAATAAATAATGGGGAATTAATTTTTTATTAATCGCATAAGCGAGTGCATGCGCAAATGTAAACCCAAAACTAGTTCCGAATAATAGAATTTTACCAAACTCCATTAAAGCTGTTTTGGTAAATCCTCCTCCACCTCCTACACTAATAAACTCGAAAACTAATACAGCGACTAATGCACCTATTGGATCTATTAAAATTCCTTCCCATTTTAAAACTGTTGAAACATCCTTTTTTAAAGGAATATTTCTTAAAATTGGTGTAATTACAGTTGGCCCTGTAACGATAATTAATCCTGAAAATAGAAAAGATAAATCCCAACCTAAACCAAAAATAAAATGGGTTACAATTCCTGCTCCAAAAAAGGTAATTGCAGAACCCAATGTAATTAGTTTTGTAATTACAGGTCCCACATTTTTAATTTCATTTCTTTTAAGAGTTAAGCCACCTTCAAAAAGAATAATACTGATGGCAAGCGATACAAAATAGTACAGATTATCACCAGGGAATAATCCTTTTTCACCATTCCAAACAGGTTCTATCCATTTAGAACCGTCTTCACTTAGATAGGCAGCAGCAATTGGTCCTACTAATAGACCTATTAAAATTAAAGGCAAAATTGCTGGGATTTTAAACTTCCATGCAAACCATTGCGCTAATATTCCTAAAATTATAATTCCTGCTAACTCTAACATAATTTACCTATCTGATTGATTGTAAATTTAACAATCTTTCTTCATCTTAAAAATTAAATTTATAGTTTTTTTCTTTTTGACAAAGTTTCTTATATTGTGCCAATAACCGATTCTTAAAGACTTTTAGTTGCTAAAAATAAACAAAATACTTATTGGTGTTGCTTTTTCACCAAACTTAAAACCAAACATCTTTGAAGCTGTAAGATTAGCTAATATGTTTGATGCTGAATTAGTAGGGGTTCATGTAGGTGAAAAAACGGATCAAAAAATCACTGATTTAAATCTGCTCTTAAAAGAAGCTGATACTTTAAATAAAAGTTTTAAAGTAATTTGGCAAAAAGGAAAACCTGTAGATGTAATTTTACAAACATGTACCAATCAAAATATTGATTTACTTATTCTTGGAGCACTTCAAAAAGAAAATTTATTTAAATATTATGTGGGTTCTATCGCTAGAAAAATCACTAGAAAAGCACCTTGCTCTGTGCTTTTACTAATTAAACCATCAGTTGTAAGAGTGACGTGTAAACACATTGTAGTGAATGGATTAAGTGACAACAGAACGAAAGAAACGATAAAAACCTCTTTCTTTATAACCAAAAAATTAAATTGTAAAAAAATTACAATTGTTGAAGAAATTAAACAGGAAGAATTACATGTTAAAATTAATGATGACACTTCTTTAAGAAGAGCAAATATTGCAAAAGAACGTATTAAAAATAGAGAAGATAGACGAGTAAAAAGTATTTTAAAAGAGATAGATTGCTCTAACTTATCTGTAAAAACACAAAGTATTTTTGGAAAAAGAGGATACTCTATAGGACATTATGCGAAACTTAAAAGAGCTGATTTATTAGTGATGAATGCACCTACTAAATCAGGTCTTTTAGACAGAATTTTCCCGCATGATATTGAATATATTTTATCCGAATTACCGACAGATGTTTTAATTGTAAGATAAATGAGAAAGAAAAGTATATTTAAAACATTTGTAACTGAAATTCCGCGAAATTTATTTGCCGGTTTCGTCGTTTCATTAATTGCACTTCCTTTAGGTTTAGGTTTAGCATTGGCATCAGGAGCACCCCCTATTTCGGGTATAATTGCAGCCATTGTTGGTGGAACTGTAGTTTCATTAATTGGTGGTTCTAATGTTACAATTACAGGGCCTGGTAATGGTTTAGTTGTGGTGATTTTAGCTGCAATTACAACGCTTGGAAATGGAGATATGCAGCAAGGTTTTCTGTATACTTTGGCTGCGATTGTAATTTCTGGAGTTTTACTAATAATACTAGGTTTTTTAAGAATGGGGTCTTTAGGAGATTTCTTTCCTTCCTCTGCAATTCAAGGAATGTTGGCTGCAATCGGTATTGGTATTTTTGCAAAACAGATACATGTAATGTTAGGTAATACTGACGCAAAAGGAAGTATTATTGAACTGCTTTTAAAGGTTCCTGAAGGAATTATGAATTTTATAAACACCTCTAATTCTAGTATGTTTTATGCTGGTTTAGTCGGTGTTATTAGTTTGCTAATTATGATCTTTTATGGTAAAATTAGAAACCGATATTTTCAACTAATTCCTGCTCCTATGTGGATTGTGGTTTTAAGTGTAGGTATGTATTATTATTTTGATGTTTTTTCAACCACCGATTATCCTATCGATAAAAGCTTATTAATTAATTTACCAAATGATATTTTATCAAATTTTGCGTTTCCTGATTTCAGTAAAGTGTACGAACTTAGCTTTATAAACGCTGTCATTGGTATTACTTTAATTTCGAGTATAGAAAGTTTGTTAAGCATTAAAGCTGTTGATAAATTAGACCCTTTAAAAAGACGTTCTAATGTAAACAAAGACATTAAAGCATTAGGCTTAGCCACTGTAATTAGTGGTTTTTTAGGCGGATTAAATGTAGTTACCGTAATTGCAAGAAGTTCTGTAAATGTAAATAATAATGGTTCTAATAGATCTGCTAACTTTTTTCACGCAGGTTTTTTATTGGCTTTTATTTTATTATTTGCAACTGAATTACGCAAAATACCTTTGCCTGCTTTAGCTGCAATATTAGTTTTTACAGGATATAAATTAGCATCCCCAGAAAACATTAGAAAGGTTTTTAGAGTTGGAAAAGAGCAATTAATTATTTTCTTAGTAACGTTATTTACAACAATCGCAACGAGTTTAATTACGGGTATTTTAGTCGGAATTATAATTACTTTAATCATTCATATTGTCATCAACAAAAAAGCAAGTTTATTCTTTAAAAATGTTTTGAAGCCGAATGTTCTAATGTTTAAAGAAGATCGTAAATATTATGTAAGTGTTAAAAATTTTTCTAGTTTCTTAAACTACACAAAATTAAAATCAAAATTAAATCAAATTCCAGAAACTGAAGAAGCAATTATTGATTTTTCTATGTGTGATTTTGTGGATGATTCTGTAATGGAAAACATGAATAATTACGCAGAAACCTTTGCCCGAAATGGTGGCCATTTTGAAGTTATTGGTTTAGATGACTCTAAGTCAGAAAGTGACCATCCGTTTGCCTTGCGTAAAATAATACCAAAACAGGTTGACCAAATTAATAGGGTTTTAACGAAAAGACAAAAATCAATAGAAGCAATTAGTTCAGAAATGCGTTGGAAATATGATGCTTTTTCTGAACAAGAAATGAAAGAATTGCCAACTTTTGGATATTTCAAAAACAGAAGGCTAAACAAAGTCTCTAATGTGCTTTCTAACGAAGATTGTACTATTTTCGATATTCAATTTTCTGAAGGGGAAATGATCGCAAAACAAGTAATTAAGGCAACAATGTTACATATTCATCCAAAAAAAGACATTCCTTTCTTCACTTTAGATAAAGAAGGTATTTTTGAATATTTACTTGATTTTGCTGGTTATAAAGATATTGATATCGATAATCATCCAGATTTTAGCAAACGATTTTATTTATCTGGAAAAAATCAAGAAAAAATTAGAACCTTTTTTACAGATGAATTAGTTTTGTTCCTTGAAAGCAACAAACAATATCATATCGAAGCTTCAGAAAACGGACTTTTAATTATTGGAAACGAACGTTTTTCGAGTGTAAAAGAAATGAAAGCTCTTGCCTATTTTGGTATTGGTTTGCAAAAAATAATTTAATTTTTATGTTAGGTTTACAATTTGAAACAGAAACTTCTTGGGCAGAAATTGCCAAGGATAATTTACAACAGATATTAACAGATCATGCTTTTTTAGAACAAAAAGCAGCTTCTAATGCGGTTTCTATTATTATTAACTATTCTGAAGAAACGGAACTTGTAAAGGAAATGAGCAATATTGCTATTGAAGAAATGCAACACTTTAAAATGGTGCATTTATTAATGGTAAAAAGAGGAATGGTTTTAGGTCGTGAGCAAAAAAACGATTATGCCATTAGATTGCAAAAATTCTTTCATAAAACAAAAGACAGAACAAATGCTTTAGTTCAGCGTTTATTGGTTGCAGCTTTAATTGAAGCCAGAAGCTGTGAACGTTTTAAGGTGTTTTCTGAAAATATGGAAGATGAAGAACTCTCTAAGTTCTATACTAATTTAATGATTTCTGAAGCGAACCATTATACGACTTTTTTAAAGTTTGCACGTGAATATCAAGATAGAGAAATCGTTGACAAAAAATGGAATGCTCTAGTAGATTTTGAAGCAGAAATGATGAAAGAAAGAGGGAATTCAGCTAGGATTCATGGGTAAAATAACTATTTATGGGAATAAATAAAATTCACCTTTAAAACTTAAACTAAAGAATGTTCTCTAAAGAAGAAGCTGCTGTATTGCGAAAAGAATTTTGGACAAGTTTTGGAAAATCATTTCCTAGAAAATGGTTATTGTATAATACTAAAATAAAAGGGTTCTCATTTAAATTTGTAGGCGATAGAAAGAAAGCTTTTGTTTGTTTAGATATTGAACATCCAGAAGAAATTGCAAATGAGTTGTTGTACGATCAAATGATTTCTCTAAAATATTTGTTAGAAGCTGACATACCCGAAGTTATTTTTAATGACGAATATGAACTAGAGAGCGGAAAAAAAATTCATAGAATCTATGTTCCTTTTGAAGGAAAGTTTAGCGTTTACAATAAAAATACATGGAAAGATTGTTATGAGTTTTATGTTGAAACGATGCCTAAATTTGAACGCTTCTTTTATGAATATGAAGATTTTATTAATAAAGCTATTTAATAATTTAATGTTTAATGTTTATAAAAAAGCACGTTAAGGATTGCAGTGGAAATCCTTTTAATGTTAGTTCGAGTGAATTTATGAAATTATTGAAATCAAAATATATTTTGATTGAAGATAGCAAGCGTAGCTTAATAAATTTGTATCGAGAACAAATTAGAAGATTGAAACGAAAGCCTGACTTGGTGCTGAATGCTTTCAGGATAAAGTAACGACCAAAAAAAATCGCCCTATTAGAAGACGATTTTTAAATTTAAATAAATATACTCTCTCTTTTTATTTTATAATTCTAATTGAAAACGGGTAATTTGGTGACTCATTATTACTTGCTTTTATTGCGTTTATAATAGGAAAAATAAAGTAAAAAATTCCTAAGATAATTAAGCCCACAATACCTAAGCCTAAAAGTAAAATTAAAGGAATACAAATTAAAACGTAGATAAACATTGAAATTCTAAAGTTTATGATTGCTTTACCATGTTCGTCCATATTTATAATTTCATCTTTTTTTGTTAGCCATAAAATTAACGGAACTATAAAACCACCAATTCCTGTTACAAAATCTAATAATTGACTTAAGTGAGTCAATACTAAAAGTTGTTTATTTTCTTTCATTTGATATTTTTGGTTTAGTTCCATAGCTATAAGACGCATAATTTATTGTTTTGTTACAAAAATATATTTTCAGCTTAGTTTAGCAGTGTATATTTGCAACATGATACAAAATGATACTATTATTGCTTTGGCTACTCCTTCTGGAGTTGGGGCAATTTCTGTAATAAGACTTTCTGGTGAAAAATCTATTGATATTGTAGATGCCTTCTTTACGTCTGTTAGAAAAGGGAAATCGATTAAAAATCAAAAAACACACACGATTCATTTAGGTCATATTATCAGTAATGGCATTATTTTAGATGAAGTTTTGGTCTCTGTTTTTAAAAACCCTAATTCTTATACAGGAGAAAATGTTATTGAAATTTCTTGCCATGGATCTAGTTTTATTCAGCAAGAAATTATACAATTATTTTTAAAGAATGGTTGTAGAATGGCAGATAATGGTGAGTTTACAATGCGTGCTTTTTTAAATGGAAAAATGGATTTATCTCAAGCTGAAGCTGTAGCAGATGTAATTGCTTCTAATTCTGCTGCAAGCCATCAAATGGCAATTCAGCAAATGAGAGGTGGAATTACAAATGAACTGAAAGAATTACGTGCACAATTATTAGATTTTGCTGCGTTAATTGAGTTAGAACTCGATTTTTCTGGTGAAGATGTTGAGTTTGCTGATAGAACAAAATTTAAAGAATTAGTTGCAAAAATCACCTTTGTTTTAAAACGTTTGATAGATTCCTTTTCTTTTGGAAATGCCATGAAAAATGGAATTCCTGTCGCAATAATTGGAGAACCTAATGTTGGAAAATCAACTCTATTAAACACTTTATTAAACGAAGAAAAAGCCATTGTTTCTGAGATTGCTGGCACCACCAGAGATGCTATAGAAGATGAAATTATTATTGATGGTGTTGCTTTTCGGTTTATTGACACTGCTGGAATTAGAGAAACTAAAGATATTATAGAAAGTATCGGAATTAAAAAAGCCTATGAAAAAGCTGATAATGCACAGTTGATCATTTTCTTAATTGATTCTAATAAATTTAATAGCTCAAAAAGTGAGTTTTTATCAGAAATTGAAATATTTAAAACACGCTTTCCAAACAAACGATTATTAGTAATTGCAAATAAAGTGGATACGCTTTCTGTTGAGCAAACGACTACCTTACAATTAGAAATTGAAAATTTAATTTTATTATCAGCAAAAAACAAAATAGGAATTGAAGAATTGAAATCTGAATTGACTTCTCTTGTAAATATTGGAGCCTTGAGTAATAACGAAACTATTGTGACCAACTCTCGTCATTTTGAAGCTTTAAACAATGCCTTAATTGCCATAACTTCTGTACAACAAGGAATAGATTTAGAAATATCTACAGATTTGTTTTCTATCGATATTAGAGAATGTTTGCGCCATTTAGGAGCTATTACTGGAGATTATGACGTTGATAAAGATATTTTAGGTCATATTTTCTCTAACTTCTGTATCGGCAAATAGGTTTGTTTTCATTTAGCTTCTTTTGATATGGTTTTGTTTGCTTTTTGTTTGACATTTTCGACTTCAGCATCTTTTAAATATCAAAAAAACAGAAAAATTAATTTCTTTTTTTAATATTGTCATTTTGACTTAAGGTGTTTTTGCTTTCTTAAAACTGGTAACGAATCAACATTTCAATAGAACCGTTGTTGTTTATCTGGTTTATTTTAGAAGTTGTAAAATCGTATGCTGCTCCAAAACGTACATTGTACATAATATTGAATAGTGTAAATATAGAATACATCTCATCTACTCTATAATTCATACCAGCCTGTATGTTGTTATAATCAACTGTTGCATTGATGTCTGTAGAAGAAGGAGCTCCTTCTGCACTTCTGTGCATAAATGCGGATGTAATTTTTACATTTTTATTTATTTTAAAATGATAGCCAGCACCATAATACATATGCAAATTATCTACAGCAGCTTTAGGTGCGTTTCCTTGTTTAATATATCTTTTACCGATTAAAAAGTTGGGAGAAGAGATACTTACGTAGTAGTCTTGATGTCTTAGATAAGCACCTACGCCAAACTGAGCATTGGTAAAGCTCTGATTAATAGTAAATAATGGGTCGTTTTCACTAGCCCCTGCTTTATTTAAATCAATATTTACAATTGATGCTCCTGTCTTTACCCCAAAAAACAAATCATGAGTTTCAGAGAGTTGCAGCTTGTACGAAAGATCTACAGTTAAATCTGTTTCTTGCAATACAAATACTTGGTCTCTAACCAAAGATACACCAAGTCCTAATCCATGTTTTAAAGGCGTAGAATAGTTTAATGCTTGTGTATTTGGTGCATCACTTACACCAATCCATTGGCTTCTGTAACCTAAACTAATTTGTTTGGTATCTGTACTACCCGCAAAAGCAGGATTGATGATGTTCATGTTAAAACCATACAAGGTAAAGTTTGGATCTTGCTGCGCAGAACTAAGCTGTGTTGAACAGATTGCAATAAGAATGAAGATATATTTTAAGTTTTTCATGTTGTCTGTATTTAAAAATCTTTTACAATTCATTTTTGTGATCATTAATAATTGATATATATCCACCCTTTGGCAGGTTTTGCTCCAGGAGTATTAAATTCTACGGTAAAGTAATAGACTCCAACAGGTAGTTTTTTGGTAGAGTTTACTTTATTAGACATTCCGTCAAAAGTGTTGTTATATCCTTTTATTTGATATACTACTTTTCCAGATCTGTTGTAAACACGAACTACATTGTTAGGATATAAAGCAATGTTTTCTATTACCCAAGTATCATTAATTCCATCACCATTAGGAGAGAACCCATATTTCTTTTTTAGTACAATTGATGTTTGACAAGAAGCCACATCAGTATCGAAATAGTTTAAGATTCCATCGTTATCACAATCTTCTTGAACATCTCCAATTCCGTTGTTATTGGTATCCGCCTGATCAGGATTAGGTAAATAACTATTGTCATCTGCATCTAAAACACCATCATTATCATCATCATCATCACAGAAATCGTGAATTAAATCCCCATCGGTATCTACGTTGTCTACTTTGGTGGTAAACACTGTAGATAAAGAACTTGTGTTTGTAGCAGCATCTGTAGCAGTTGCAGTTACGTTGTAAACTCCATTAGCAAGCACAGTAGCAGAATGATCAAAACTCCAAGCTCCAGTTACAGCAGAGATTGTTGTACCTACAGAAACGGTGTTTACAAATACTTCAATTGTAGTTGCAGGTTCAGCAGAACCGTTAAACACTAAAGTGTTGTCTGCAGTGGTTGTTAAATCACGAGCACATGTATAACTATCTATATACAATACGTTTGGTGCATCAGGCGGGCTGTTATCATAGATAACAGTAAACTGAGTTGCAGCTGTATTCCCATTTGTTGCAGCATCAATTGTTACATCAGCAGCTATATCAACAGTAACACTTCCATTCGAATTTGGTGTAATCAGCGCTGTATAAACTGAACTACTAGTTGTAGTAAAGTTAGAAGCTGTTGCATTACCTAAAGTAATATGACCAAAAACAAAACCTGTTACATCTTCTGAGAAGGTAAACGTAGCAGTAAACCCAATATTTGTTGGATTTGCAACTGGACTTGTAATAGCTGTTGTTGGTCTAATTGCTTCTACATTAACATTAGTTGTACTACCAACATTATTTAATGTCAGTATCGCAGGGATATTACTTGATCCTAAGATTGTTCCTCCATTTAGATTAATAGCTGTTCCAATAACAATTCCATCTGAGTCTATTTCTCCTTCTACAATCTTATATCTAAAGTTAGCTGTTAAAGCATTACTAACCGCACCGTTTAGCACGGCCTTTACTGCTGTACTTCCAATTATTAATGGTATTGATGGACTTCCTGTAATGGTTGCTGGATTGGTGAATGTCACTGTAAAATCTAAGTTATTATCTATTCCGTATAATCCATCTGTTGGTACCGATACTGAAGTTATTACTGGCGCATCATCATCGGTAATAGTTACAGTAGCTGTATCTGTAATAGTAATATCACTTCCAACAGTTGTTCCGCTAACCGAAGAAAGTGTCATTGTTAATTGTTCTATAGATTCTCCAACGGTATCATTTGTTAGTGTCAATAAAATGTTTTGAGTCTCACCAGCCGTTCCTGTAAAAGTTGCTGCTGCTGTATTAACTAATACTGTAAAGTCTGTCGCTGCTACTGCAGTTCCATCAGTAGTTGTACCGTGTAAGATAAAACCTCCTTGAACGGCATTGTCTAAAGTTGCTATAATATTAATCGTTCCGTCTGCTTCATTTCCTGTAATATCTGCAATCGTTACAGAAGCACTATCATCATTATTTATTGTTGCTATAGCCCCGTCAGTAATAACAACTCCAAGAGTTGTTCCTGCTAAGTTACTTTGACCAATTGTCAATGTCTCATCAGCTTCTACTTTAGTATCTCCTGTTGGTGTTATCGTAAAAGTTTGTGTTTCATTTACTGTTCCTGCAAAGGTTAACGTATGAGAAGTTACTACTGTATAATCACTGTCTGCAACTGTTGCTGTTCCATCAGCTGTATTTACATCTACTGTAAATCCGCCTTGTACTGGATTGTCTAAGGTTGCTGTTAGTTTAATTGTTCCATCATTTTCTTTTCCACTAATATCTGAAATAGTTACCGCTGCTGAATCATTATTTGTAATGGTATAGGTATGAACTGTATTAGCACCTAAAACAGAATTAGTAGGATTCGACAGCGTAACAATCACTATCTCATTTGCTTCTAAGATTGCATCATCTATAATGCTTGCAATGATAATATTTTCACGAGCACTTGATGCGCTCAATGTTAAAGTTCCATTGGTTAAAATATAATCGGTTCCTGATGTAGCTGAACCTGTTACGGTGTAATCAACTGTAACAACTGAAGTATAAGCTGTCGATAGAATTACCGCTAAATTTGCTGAACCAATACTTTCATTTCCACTACTGCTTATCGAAGCAAAACTTACCGTTGGTAAAGTAATGTTTGCCGATAAAGTCGGTTGCATTAAACTATAGTTTCCTGAATCTATTCCTGAAATAATATAACCTGTCGTAGTAATGTTAATTCCTGTGCCTACATTTGCATTTGCAAAAGTAAATACTCCTGTACCTGTTAAAGTAACATTATCTCCAATTTCTAATCCTGATAAAGCAGCTGTTCCGCTAACTGCAGCCACTGTTGTTCCATCATAGATTTTGTCATCTACTGTAAGACCTGCAACTGTTATTCCTTTGACAGTAATACTGAATTGTGCGGTTACAAAGCTTACACTATAATTAGTATCGGCTGCTGCGGATGGAGTGATCATATAGTTTCCTATATTCTCTCCTGTTGCTCTTGCAATGCTTACTGGCGTATCTAAACTTGCTTCATTATCACTATTTACAAACCCTGAAATGGTATACGTAAATGTTGGCTCTGCTGCACCATATACTTTGG
>JBNMNZ010000007.1:0-13585 GCA_051276605.1 Polaribacter sp.
AAAAAAGCAGTTTTATTAGCACCAACAGGTAGAGCTGCCAAGGTAATTGCGGTGTATTCAAAAAGACCAGCGTTTACAATTCATAAAAAAATATATTTTCCTAAAAAGCAAACAAATGGTTCTGTAGATTTTGTTTTGCAACCGAACAAACATAGAGATACAATTTTTATTATTGATGAAGCTTCTATGATTCCTGATGGTCGACAAAATCAAAAACTGTTTGATTCTAGCTCTTTATTAGATGATTTAATTTCTTACGTGTATTCTGGACATCAATGTAAATTGATTTTTATAGGAGACACGGCTCAACTTCCGCCTGTAAAGTTAGATGTTAGTCCGGCTTTAGAAGCAGATACCCTAACGTATGACTATGATAAAATTGTTACAGAAATTGAGTTAGATGAAGTAATGCGTCAACATGAAAATTCTGGAATTTTAGCAAATGCGACTCAATTAAGGTTACAACTGCAAAATAAAGGAAATAAATTTCAGTTTGATATTGATTTTCCAGATATTATAAGATTAATTGATGGTTATGATATTGAAGATGCTTTAGTTAATGCATATGATAGAGACGGAGTAGAAGATACTGCTTTTATTGTTCGTTCAAATAAAAGAGCAAATCAATACAATCAACAAATACGTATGAAAATTCGTGGACAAGAAAACGAGATTTCTGCAGGTGATTTTGTAATGATTGTAAAAAATAATTATTTTTGGCTCAAAGAATCATCTGCTGCTGGGTTTATTGCTAATGGCGATATTTGTGAGATTTCAAGAATCTTTTCAATTAAAGAATTATACGGTTTTAAATTTGCTGAAGTAGAGTTAAGAATGATTGATTATCCAGAAATGCAACCTTTTGAAACGGTTTTGTTATTAGATACCTTAACAAGTGAAAGTCCGTCTTTAACCTATGAAGAATCGAATCAATTATACCAAACCGTAAAAGAGGATTATGCACATGAAAAATCAAAATTTAAACAGTTTTTAGCCATAAAAAATAACAAGTATTTTAATGCTTTACAGGTTAAATTTTCTTATTCAATAACCTGTCATAAGTCTCAAGGAGGGCAATGGAAAACCGTTTTTATAGAGCAACCTTACTTGCCAGATGGTGTTTCTAAAGAATATTTTAGGTGGTTATACACAGCAATGACCAGAGCACAAGAGAAATTGTATTTGATTGGTTTTAAAGATGATTTTTTTTTAAATTAATACAGTAAATAATGAACGGAAATTGTGCCATAATGATTACCATTATCGTTTCTTAAATTTTTAGATTTATTGGTATTGTAATTAAAAACATACCCGAAATGAAACCTATTAGCTGTAAATTTTAGTCCTAACTCTAAATGAAAAATAAAAGGAACTAATTCTTTTGTAACTTCACTAGACGTATTTAAAAAACTACCTTGTATTGTAGCATCATACACTGCGTATCTTACCAAAGGTTTAATGTATAAAAAAGACTCTATTTCTCTTTTAAAACTAGTATTTTCGTCATTTAGGTTTGTTTTAAATGCGATAGAATTAATTATTTTTGCTAGAGGTTTAAAGCCTAATCTTGCATAAAATCCGGATGAAATATTTGTATATACGGTACCTATTTTTGCTGAATTCATCCATGAAACATCATAATGATTTGATGTGTCTTTAATTAAAAATTGGTTGTAATTCGCATTAAAATTAAGGCCAAAGGCATTTTTTATTTGATGTTTCCAACCGGTTGCTTTTTCAAAACCATAAATTTCATGAATAAAATCTTGCAGTTCTTTACCAAAAGCATTGGGACCAACGACTCCAATTTGTATCGATGTATTTAAAGTTCTCTCATTTTTATAAATTCGATTAATGCCAAAACTTGTAAATAAATAACTTGCAAAAGGTCTATCGTGCAAATTAACACTTTCTACCACAGATTTGAAAGGGGTAAACATTTCGTGACCAATTTGCCATTCTAAAATTCTTTTTTCTTGATTTTCTTTTTTAGTCTTAGAGAGATATTTATAGCTTAAAAACACTCCATTCGTATAGTATCTGTCATTAACAGAAGAAACATACAAGTCATTATCACTAATAAAACTAATTTCTTTAGCATATTTTTTTTGAGAAAAAAGTGTAAAAGGGAGAAAAAGAAAACAGAAGAATAACGCATATTTCATAGTTGACAAATATAAAATAACTAATTTAAAATGATAAATTTATAATAGATTTTTCAAAAATTTACCTATTTTAGTTCCGTTAAAAAAAATACATGAATATAAAGAAAACTTTAAATGCAGAAGACTTTGAAAGTTTAAAAACGAATCAAGATCTTTTATCAATTTTAGAACAAAAAAAGATTTCTTATTCTAAAGTAGAAAAGACACTTTCTTATAATAATGAATTACGTTTATTACAAATAGAACTTGTAAAATTACAACATCATATTTCTAGTAAAAAGAAAAGAGTTGCTATTATTTTTGAAGGAAGAGATGCAGCAGGAAAAGGAGGTAATATTCGAAGATTTATGGAGCATTTAAATCCACGTTCAAGCAAATTAGTGGCATTAAATAAACCTACAAATATCGAAAAAGGGCAATGGTATTTTCAACGATATATTAAAGAATTACCAAACCCTGGTGAAATTGTTTTTTTTGATAGAAGTTGGTATAATAGAGCAGTTGTAGAACCCGTTATGGGTTTTTGTTCAGACAATCAATACAAAGAATTTTTAGTTCAAGTTCCAGAATTTGAGCACATGATGTATGAAGATGGGGTTATAATTATAAAGTTTTGGTTATCAATTACGAAAGAGGAACAGCAAAAACGTTTTGAAGGTAGAAAAGAAAACCCTTTAAAAAGGTGGAAGTTTAGCCCTGTTGATAAGCAGGGTCAAATATTGTGGGATACATACACGCATTATAAATCTGAAATGTTTTCAAAAACGCATACGAGTTACAGTCCTTGGATGATTATTAAAACCAATGATAAAAAAGTCGCAAGACTAGAGGCAATGAGACATGTTTTATCAAAGTTTGATTATGAGGGGAAATCGGAAGCTGGCACAGTTTTAACTCCAGACCCAAATGTTGTAATGCGCTATTATCGTTCAAATATTAATCAAATAGATTAAGCTTTTATGAATAAAATATTATCAGAATTAGAAGTAAAAAGATTAAATTCTAAAAACGGATTAATTGCTTTGTTGTCTAATGAACCTTTAAATATAGAAAGAGCTCTTAGGTATATTGATTATCAGAAAAAACTCGAGAAATTACAAACTGAGTTAATTCGAATGCAAACTTGGGCAATTAATAATGATGAGCGTGTAATTGTCGTTTTTCAAGGTAGAGATGCTGCAGGAAAAGGGGGTGCTATTAGAAGGGTTACAGAACGTATTAATCCGCGTCATATGCGTATTGTTGCATTGCCAAAACCTTCTGAAGATGAGCAAACTCAATGGTATTTTCAGCGGTATGTAGAGCAGTTTCCAAAAGCAGGAGAAATGGTTTTTTTTGATAGAAGTTGGTATAATAGAGCTGTTGTAGAGCCTGTTAACGGATTTTGTACACCTAAAGAATATGAAATTTTCATGAACCAAGTAAATGATTTTGAAAGAATGATCTTAGAATCGGGCATTCATTTGGTGAAAATTTACATGTCAATTTCTAAAAAGGAGCAAGCAAAACGTTTTGCTGATATAAAAAGCGATCCTTTAAAGCAATGGAAAATGACCAAGTTAGATGAGAAAGCGCAAGGCTTGTGGGATCAATACACAGAATATAAAAATGCGATGTTTAAAAAAACAAATACGGAAGCTTCTCCGTGGAAAATTATACGTGCTAATAGAAAAACAGAAGCACGTGTTAATGTGATAAATCATATTTTAAAAAGTATTCCTTACGATAAGGATTTAGAAATTTAAATTTTATAATCTTATTTAAAAATTTAGTAGGTAAAACTAATTTTGAGTACTAATTTATTGAATAGAGTAAACTTTAAACAATTTTAAGTACACATGTTATGTTGCCCTAGTATATTTTCATTGCATTAAATCTCTATGATAAAGAAACATTTTAAAATAGTATTATTTCTCTTATTTGTTGTTCAGTTTTCAGAAGCACAGGTTCCTCCAATTGCAAACGATAATTATGATACTGCAGAGATAAATACAACTTTAAGTGTTACTTTTCCTGGAGTATTAGAAAATGATACTGCAGCTGATGCTGCTATAATCAATGTTACAGAATTTTCAATAAATGGTATAACTTATATTGCGGGTCAAACCGCTGTTTTTTTAGAGGGTAGCCTCACCATTTCGGCAGATGGAAGTTATACTTTTATTCCTAGTCTAAATTATACCGGAAATGTCTCTGTCATCACATACACAATATCGGATGGCACTTTTACAAGTTTTGCAGACTTATTGTTAACAGTAGAACACATAGATAATTTATTAGAAATATCATCCTTTGAAAGTTGTAATCAGGGGTATACTTCTAACGGGGAGTATAAAGTAATATATACTGTCTTTCTTAAAAATTTAAGTACAGCCAGAGATTATCATACTTCAAGTCTTATAAAGAATATAGATTTAACTACTAATTTACAAACAACTTTTGGAAACGGTTGTGTTGTTGAAGTAGATGGAGTAGAAATTTATAATAACAATTACACACTAGATTATATTAATGATACTGGCTATCCAAGAGAATTTACGGTTTCTGCCACAAATCCTAATTTTTTAAATGTAACATCAAACTCTATTTTTAATAATGATGCAATAAATGATTTAATCTTGTATCCAAGACAAAATGTAACTGTAATCTTTTGTGTAACAGTAAATCCTTTATGTAATGGAAGACCAAACCCAACCCCTTCTGGTTCTGGAATTGATTTTAATAATACTATAAACGTTACTTCGGATCGAGGTAATGATGCAGACGAAGTCTTTCTTACAGATTTTCACACCACAGAGGCTGTTGTTACTGCGGGTTTGTATGTGCCAGAGTTTGATGATAGTTTAAGTCCTGATGGAACTATAAATTCTGACGGAACTTATGATTATATCAACACGGTAATTATTACAAATGAAGGTACTTCTGCCGCTAATAACATAAATTACAATATGGGGTTAGGAAGTTTCTTAAATAATGGAATTACTTTTGATCAATTAATAGTTTCACAAGTTTCTGGCCCAGATGTTCTTATTAATACCAATTATAATGGGGATACAGATACACTTTTGTTGTTACCAAATAATTCTCTTGCAGCTGGACAAAAAGTTGTTTTAGAAATATTCTATTTAATATCTCCTATTTTATCCTTTAATTATAGTTATTTTTATCAAAATAAGAAATCTCAAACACAAGGAGCCCTTGATGGATTTGATGAAACTGAACCAAGTATTAAAAGAAATTATTCTTTTGTTATTTGGTCAGATAGTTTAGGAAATCATTTAGATAGATACTATGAAGCAAGTTCTCCTACCGAAAGCGTTTCCTCTTCATTACAATGTAGTTGCATAACTGCAAGTATGCGATTTTTATTTACTTCTTCTTCTAGCAATAATAAAATAATTTCGGCGGTTAATGATGCTCCAAATAATATATTAGAACATGAAGAAATTACATTTCAAATCACCATTAAAAATACGAGTGAATCTGTACAGCTAGGAAACTTGCAATTACAAGACAATTTAACCAGTATTTGCGGTGGTAATATTGTTTCTTTTAGCACGCCTTTTATTCAAAATTCTACAGCAGCAATTGACCCTACACTAAATATTAACTTTAACGGAACATCTGATACAAACCTTTTTGATGGATCTTCTGGGATTTTAAAAGCGGACGAAATCGTAACTGTTCAATTTTCAGTTGTTTATGTTGAATCCTGTATTGGTTTTAATACATCTAGCTTTTCTGCAACGAATCCTTTAAATAGTGCTGTAAATTCTTCAGCCTCAGTCAGTGTAGATGCTTCAACTGATACTGATAATGATGGAGTGCCAAATAACAATGATATTGATGATGATAATGATACAATTTTAGATACTTTAGAATATAATGGATTAAATCCTTTAGAAGACCATGATACAGATTTTATACCTAACTATAGAGATATAGATTTTGGTGCTGATGCTAATGGAGATGGAATTGTAGATATTTTTGATTTTGATGGTGATGGAGTTCCTAATCATTTTGATTTAGATAGTGATAATGACGGAATTTTAGATATTGTCGAAGCTGGAAATATTACTGCAGATAGCAGTAATAATGGTAGAACTAATAATACTGTTGGCGCAAATGGTCTTGATAATACTCAAGAAAACAATGATACTACAGGTGCTACAATTATCTATACAATTCCTAACACCGATTTAAATGGAGCACCAAACTATTTAGATATTGATGCTGACGGAGATGGAATTGTAGACAATATTGAAGCACAATCAACCGATAGTTATATACCAACAAACGGTACGGTTTCAGCAGCAGGAATTGACACTGCATATCCAAACGGAATTACACCTATAGATTCAGAAAATGATACTATTTATGATTATATTGATACGAATTCTGATGATGATATTCGTGATGACGTTATTGAAGGTTGGGATATAAATAGCGACGGAATAGCAGAAACACTGCCGTCTAATTTAGATGCTGATAATGATGGACTTGATGATGCTTTCGATACAAATAACAATGCCGTAAACCCCACAAATGGTCAAGTTCCAACAGATTTTCCAAATGCAGATGATACAGATACTCCAGAAAGAGATTGGAGAGAGATTATCGCCATATTTGTTATTATTGAGAGTATTTCAGCAACCGAAGGTGAAGATTTGGAATTTACAATTTCGTTAGTTACAAAAAATGATACTACTTTTTTAATTGAAAGTGCTTCACCAATTAATATTAATTTTTCAACCACAAACGGTACAGACATAACAAGTGTTTATGATGTCGCCACTTCACCCTTTGATTACAATGGTATTACAAATACAACTTTCACGATTCCTCCTTTTAGTGATACTGCAAAATTTAAAATCACTTCTTTAGAAGATATTATTTTTGAATTAGATGAATTATTTACACTAATTGGTGTAATATCTTCAAATAATACTTTAAATACAGAAATAAAAGGAATAGGTACTATTATAGATAATGATGCAGCTCCTTCAATAACAATGAATAATTCTAGAGAAGATGAAGGTATAGATTTAGTGCACACAATTATTATAAGTCATCCATGTTCTACGCCTATTTTAATAGATATGAATACTTCTGATAATCTAGCAATAAGTCCAGACGACTATATTGCAATTTCAGAAAACTTAACTATAGAAGGAACTATAGATCCAAACAATGCAAACACACAGATTTTATTTAGTATTGTTTCCATACTTGATAATCTAAATGAATTAGAAGAAGAAATTTTAAATGTAATAGGCGCAGTAACAACTACAAATATTGGAATGCAAGATCTAATAAAAACTGCCACGATTATTGATGTTGACCCAAATCCATTTGTAGATATTGAAAATGTAAAAGCAGAGGAAGGTAATTTTTTAGTGTTTACAGTTAGGCTTTTAAATGCAAATTTAGAGCCTATGCAAAATTATATACCAATAAATTTTATTTTAGAAACGATAGATGTTACCACAAATGCAAACGAAGATTATCAATCAATAGTAATATTTACAAATATTCCTGCCTATACATCTTCTATAATTCAATCTGTTAAAACCATAGATGATAGGTTAAATGAAGATACAGAAGAACTTTTATTGCAAGCAACGACAAACCTTCCAAATGTTTCTAACTCATTTTCGCCCTCAGGAATAGGCTTTATTATAGACAATGATTACCCAAATTTATTTTCACCAAATTCTGATGGTAAAAGTGATGTATTTAAAATATCTGGTATTGAAGATTACCCAAATTTTAAACTTATTATTTATAATCGTTTAGGAAATGAAGTGTATAACTATAGTAATAATGGAATCACAAATCCTATATGGTGGAATGGTGAGTTTAATGGAAAACCAGCTCCGGTAGGTGTCTATTATTATACCCTAGATTTTAATGATGGGAGTACAAAGCCACGAACAAATTTCATACAATTAATAAGATGATTATAAAAGCAAATAAAATTGTCTTAGAAATAAAAAAGAATAAGAAGCATTGGTTAAGTCTATTTTTTGTTTTTTTTATTAGTTTGAATATGTATACGCAACAAATACCAAATTATACGCAATATTTATATAATATGCAGATTATAAATCCAGCATATGTTGGTTCTAGGGCAGATTTAAGTATTTCTTTATTATCTCGTCACCAGTGGCTAGGTATAGAGGGAGCACCAATTACGAGAACTTTTTCTGTAAACGGAAGAACAAAAAGAGGTTTAGGGATTGGTGCAACCATTGTTAACGATAAAATAGGTTTGTCAGAAAGTACTAATATAAATATAGATGCATCTTTCACGATTATAACTTCTCAATTCAGTAGATTATCATTTGGGCTAAAAGGGGGAATCACTTTTTTTAGCAACAATTTGGCAAACGGAATTACTCCCGATAATGACATATACGCCTCTACTTCGGGTAATTTTCCTAATGTTGGATTTGGTGCTTTTTTTTATAATAAAAGATTTTATCTAGGCTTATCTATGCCTTATTTATTGGAGACACCACAATTCTATATCGAAGAAAACGCTCAAAAAATTAATCTTGCTAGGAATGCAAACTATTTTTTTTCTACAGGAGCATTATTTAAATTAACAGAAAATTTACTATTTAAACCGTCAACGATGGTAAGATATATGGCTGATTTACCTGTTTCTATAGATATTAATTCTAATTTTTTATATAGAAATATTATAGAGGCTGGATTGTCTTATCGTTATGAAAACTCTGTAAGTGCTTTGTTTTCAATAATCGTTCATGAAAAATATAGAATAGGGTATGCCTATGATCATAAATTATCAACGCTTGGAGGTAACTTCAGTTCGCATGAAATAATATTCCATCTAGATTTTGATTTAAAAAGAAATACCAGATGGTTACTTCATGATAAATGTTATTTCTAAGAAATTTATTTAAATCAATTTTTTAACTTCAGAAAAAATAAAGTACACTTCGCCAGCTATTTGTATACTTGTTTGTAAATATGTTTCTTCTTGCTCTGTAGTTCCATCAGAATGTTTTGGATCGATAAAAGGCAAATGAAATCGGTGACTAGCAGTTGGTATAAATGGGCAGTTTATATCCGCATTATTACACGTTGTAATTGCCATAAAAGGTTCTGTATTTATTGGGTTGCTATATAATTTAGAAAACCCTAAAATTCTGTTTTCAGTCCCATTAAAAGAAATTTGATAGGTAGGATTTTGATGAGAGAAATCTCTTAATTGAAATTCGAAACCAACTTTTTGCAACGTTTTTACCGTATTTTTATAAAATGCAGTAACCTCTGTTCCTCCAGAAAAAGCATTAATATTTAGGTTAAAATAGCTAGCGGCAAAGAAACTCCAAACTTGCCCTAATTGACTTCTTCTTGAATTGTGAGTGCAAATAAAGTTAAGGTTAACCGTTTTATTTTCACTATATTCTTGAGCAATAGCTGCAACAATATTGGATAAAACAATCTTTCTATCTTCAGTAATAGTTGTTTTTTTATGAGCACTTTCAAAGAAATTTTCTAAAGAAATAGTTGAAGTCTTAAGCATCTTATTATTTTTAATGCAAAGTTAAGGAAATAAAGTATTTTTGTAAATTAAAATAAAGTTAAGAATGCGTTTAGAAATTGGTCACAAAGTTGCTGTTTTAGATGATGTTTTAAAAGGAAAAGTAACCAATATTAATGGTGATGTAATTTCTGTTGAAACTTCTGATGGAATGATTTTTAATTTTTCTAAATCTGAGTTGGTTATAATTGAAAAGGAACAGCATGAACTAACTAAATTTTCTGATATCAATAACCCACTGTTAACTGAGAAAATTGCTGCAAACCCTTCTAAAAAAAGTTTCTTTAGAAAAGAGAAAAACGAAGTTGTTTTAGAGGTGGACCTACATATAAACCAATTGTTAAAATCGGTAAGAGGTTTAGATAATTATGATATGCTAAACATACAATTAGATACGGCTAAAGGAAAAATTGAGTTTGCAATCAGTAAAAGAATTTCGAAAATTGTTTTTATTCATGGGGTAGGCGAAGGAGTTTTAAAAACGGAGTTACATTATTTATTGAATAAATATCCTGTAAAATATTATGATGCTTCCTACAAAAAATATGGATTAGGAGCTACCGAAGTATATGTTTTTCAGAACCCTAATTAGTTGTATTTTTGCCTTATGAAAGCTATTTATTTAGACAATGCTGCAACGACAAAGATTGATGCTAAAGTTTTAGAATTAATGCATATTTCTATGCAAGAGAATTTTGGTAACCCTTCTTCTACTCATCAATTTGGTAGAAAAGCAAAATCTGCTGTAGAAACTGCTAGAAAAAATATTGCGAAATACTTTAATGTTTCTGCACCCGAAATTATTTTTACTGCTGGAGGTACAGAAGCAGATAATTTAATTTTAAATAATGCCGTTTTAAACCTTGGTGTTCAGAGAATTATTACTTCAAAAATTGAACATCATGCAGTCACACACACATGTGAGTTTTTAAAAAGAACCCAAAATATTACCTTAGATTATGTAAATGTTGATGTATTTGGAAGTATAGATTTAAAGCACTTAGAAGTACTTTTGTCAGAATCTGACGACAAAACTTTGGTAAGTTTAATGTACATTAATAATGAAGTTGGTACTATTTTATCTGCTGATGAAGTTTGTGCTTTATGTAAAAAATATAATGCATTATTTCATTCTGATACGGTTCAAGTAATTGGTCATTATCATTTAGATTTACAAAAAACACCCATAGATTTTATGGTAGCAAGTGCGCATAAATTTCATGGTCCAAAAGGGGTTGGTTTTGCTTTTTTTAAAAAAGGATTTGGAGTTTTACCGATGTTTTATGGTGGAGATCAAGAAAGAGGAGCAAGGTCTAGTACAGAAAATGTACACTCAATTTTAGGAATGGAAAAAGCCTTGGAAATTGCAATTACGAATTTAGAGAAAGATAAATTTTACATAGAAAATATTAAACATTATTTTATTACTGAATTAAAAAAAGCATCAAAAAATATTTTTTTTAACGGACTTTCGTCAGATTTAGAAAAAAGTAGTTATACGATTTTAAATGTACGTTTCCCTGTTATTAATAGTATGTTGTTATTTAGTTTAGATATGGCAGGAATTGCTGTTTCTGGAGGTTCTGCATGCCAAAGTGGGAGTAGTAAAGGTTCTCATGTTTTAGCAGAGATATTAAAAGATGATGAATTAGATAAAACCTCTGTCCGTTTTTCTTTTTCTAAATTTACGACAAAAGAAGAAATAGATATTACACTCCAAAAAATAAAAGAGCTACTGTAAAGTAGCTCTTTATTTAATAAACTATAAAATTAATTAGTCAATAATTAATTTTTGAAATGTTTTACCTTCTTTATTACTTGCTTTTAAAAGGTAAAATCCTTTTTTAATTCCTTCTATAGAAAAAACCGTATCGAGATTAAAATCACCTGAAAACTCTTTTACCTTTTTTCCATTTACATCAAAAAGAACAACATTGTTTGTTACAATATTAATTCTAAAAGAACTACTTACAGGATTTGGATATATAACAACATCACTTAAAAATAAATTTTCATTCGATAAAATGGCTGGCTTGTTTCCGTAAACTTTAAACTCACCAGGAGCTAAAGAAATTAGGCTATTTGTATTATCAACATTTATAGTTTCATTATTATTCAATAAATTATACCAAGTACCTGTTGTTTGGAATTGAGGATTTATGTTTTGGGTTGTTATACCAAAGTTGCCAATAATATTTATGTATTGTATTTCTGTAGATGTTAAATCTGTCAACTGAATTTTTTTTAATCCATTTGTGTTTGTGACATCAATAGTGAAATTTGACGTTTTAAAAATATCGTATTTTAATTTTAGTTGAATTAACTGATTCCAAGTATTGTAAATATTCTTTCTGTTTTGATTATCAAAATAATCCCATTTTATAAGTTTGTTGCCAAGTCTACCGTTATAGTTTATACTGAAATCATAACCCAGCTCCCCAAATTGCCAAATCATTTTTGGTCCCGGAACCGTAAAATAAAAGGCTCCTGCTAGTTCTTGTCTTTTTAAAGCAGTTGATAAATTTCTAATATTATATGTACTTGTTGATTTTCCAGCGGTTAAGCTTTCCACCATTAAACGTTCTTCATCATGACTTTCCATATAGCTAATATTTGCTGCAACTGGCCAATTTCTACTTATATATGAAACAGCAGATAAATTTGACTGATTTGTATTTCCAGCAACTGCTTGTCTGTAATTATAATTCTGATTTCCCCAAAGCATAATTCCTTTTCCTTCCGATAATCTATAATTCACCCATTCTAATTCTTCTGTATTTCCACCTAAATGTTCAAAAATGACGTATGAATTTGCATCAATTTCCCATTGATAATCTGCATATTCTTTTAAAATAGCAACTCTGTCTGGCTGGTAATTTCCTGTACAGCCTTCATTATTTGAAGTGCAATTTTGAGTAAACCCTTTTGTTAAATCCCATCTAAAACCATCAATTTTAAATTCATTTATCCAATATTGTGTGGTTCTTTTTACATACTCTTTTACAGCCTGTTGACTGTGATTAAAGTCGTTAAAAACACTGTAAGAATGTGTTGCAGTTTGATTAAAGAAAGGACTGTCTGGACTTGCAGTTCCTCCATATCCTCCATCATTTGTATTCCACATTCTGTAAAAAGGGTTCTGACCAGTAGCATGATTGTAAACAATATCTAGAATTACAGCAATTCCACGCCTGTGGCATTCATCAATTAATTGTTTAAAAGAATTTGATGAACCATAGTACTTGTCTAAAGCCATATGAAATGAAGGATTATATCCCCAAGATTCATTACCATCAAACTCACTTACGGGCATAAATTCTATTGCGTTTACGCCTAATTCCTGTAAGTAATTTAAACGAGCTTTTACAGCATCAAAACTATGAAGTGCATCAAAATCTCTCATCAATAATTCGTAAATAACCAAATCTGTTTTTGCGGGTTTTGTAAAAGAAGTTGTTTGCCAAGCATAAGCTGGATCACCAGTTCTTAATAAAGTTACGGCATGATTTGTTTCCCCAGAGGGATAACTTGGTAAATTAGGATAGGTAGTTGCGTTTATATATTGATCATTAGATTCTGTTAAAACAACAGTTGAGTATGGGTCTGCAACTCTTAAATCAGCATCAATTATATATTGATAAGAAAAATCAGTTTGTGGTGTTAAATCAGAAAGTTCTATCCAAAAACGATTTTCAGCACTGTCTTTTTTAAGTAAATAAGCATCGTCTATTTGCCAATTATTAAAACTACCAATTATATGAATAAACTCTTTACCAGGAGCATAAAATACTAAAACAGCTTTTGTATTATCTGATGGATTTAAATTAATTCCATCTTTCATTCCAGA